>NZ_JAAHGU010000082.1:0-32304 GCF_010692685.1 Okeania sp. SIO2F5
ACTTTTTTACCCAGAGCTTGCCTTTTTCCCTAACAGAAATCAATTTAATTATTTTCCCAGATTGGTCGCAACCAGAAGAAACGGTGGGATTAGAATTACAAGCAGTAATCAAAAATCTGGTGACTCATCCAGATAGAGGTAAGATGACTTTATTAATAGATAACAGCAATATTTCTGCTGAGGATGCAGATTTAATTTTATCTAGTGTGGTGGTGAATTTGTTAATGGAGTCAGAATTAGAGGTAGATGAGAGACCAGAAATTGTTTTAGTTGGGGAGTTGAGTCAAATACAATGGTCAGCTTTAATTCCTCAACTGCAAGGTTGGATTAAATTGGAAAATGAGAATGGGGAGGCGATCGCTCAAGTTAAAGCAGATAATATTCCCCTAATTGAATTATCAAATTTATCAGATAAAACCTCAAATAAAATTGATTGATGACTAGATTTTTTCACGACCAATTTGCCAAACAATATTTAGAAGAATTACTATCAACTATTGGAGAAGTTAAAGCACCCCGTGAAGTTCGAGGAGAAACACGACAAATAGATGTTTGGTTTTCACCTAGAACGCAACTTCAAGGAAACCTAGAAGCACTTGGATTATTGGGGCGTTTTGCTACAATACCAGCTCTATTTGAACCATTCCGCAATCCAGCAACGCCGGATGAAATTATTAATTGTATGCTTAAGTTGTGGGAAGTTCGTGGAGAATTACAACGTGAAGCTAAACGTAAGCAGACTCAACTAAGGTCGGCAGATTATCCCAAGTTGTGGATACTAACCCCTACAGCTTCCCAAACAATATTAAGTGGATTTGGTGCTATTTCAGATGAACAAAACTGGTTGCCAGGAATCTATTTTATGGCTGACTATTTAAGGACAGCAATAGTAGTAATTCATCAGTTACCTTGTACCCCAGAAACTCTCTGGCTGAGAATTTTGGGTAGAGGAAGAGTTCAATCAACAGCAATTGATGAATTAGAAGCATTGCCAGCGGATAATTTGTTTCGTTCAAATGCGCTATTGTTATTAGCAGATTTGCTAAGTAATATAGAAGTAAATCAAAATTTAGAATCAGAAGATAGGGAGTTAATTATGCGATTATCACCACTTTTTTCACAAAGATTAGAAGAGGCTACAAAACAAGGTATGCAACAAGGTATGCAACAAGGTATACGAGAAGAACGCCGAGAACAAATAGAAAATATTCTCAAAGTTCGTTTTGGTACAATAGATAACCAACTAGAGGCAATAATTGAGCCATCACTTTCTCTTTTACCTGCTGAGTTAGTACCTTTGTTATTGCAATTATCTCGTGATGAATTGTTAGCTAGATTTGTTGGGCAAAATGGTACTCAAAATTGAGTAGTTTAATCCTGAGCTTGAGGAAGAAAAACCAAGCTACACAATTTGAAATATTGCTTTTACCTTATTCGTGGTTGACTAGCAGTTACAACCTGTTCTACAGTCAACTCTAGTTCTGGGAAAGTAGGGGAAATAATCCGATCCTTTCCCCGAAATGGCTGACTCTGATATTCGCCGTTAATAAGTTGATAAACAAAAACTGTGGGAACTTTAGAACGACCTAAATAAGACCGAGAAGCGATCGCTAAATAATCCACTATCCAATACTCGGAAATCCCTAAACCCTTGTACTCGTCCAATTTGTCAACATAGTCATCCTCCCAGTTAGTTGAGGTTACCTCCACTGCTAACCTCAAAGGTTCCCGAAACCCCTGGTATGTGTAAAGATATCTATCCCAAATCTCCCCATCCACTACAGAAACGTCGGGAATTCGCCCTTGCTCTTGCCCTTCTTTTGTTACCGTTTTTACCAATGCAGTGCGTGTCACTACTAAATCCAAATTTAGCCGCTCGATTTCGCGGTCAATATTTCTCTGGATTAAATTCGCAACGTTTTCATGGGCACCAATGGGTCGCATTTCTCTGATTTCTCCATCCACAAGTTCGTAAATAACCCCATCTTCTGGGTATTGGTCGATAAATTGGTCAAAAGTTAGTCTAGTTTTAGTTATATTCATAGCGATCGCTCTTTTATCAATAACAGTCACTATAGTTTAATAGCGATGATTTGCAAAAAACATTCTGGGTTTGTACTACTTTCAGTCATAGGATGACTTTAGCTACATTTTAACTAACCTGATCAACTTCCCCCCTCAATATACCTTTGCCACATTTGCTCGTAAGCGTTTTCCATTTCGCGGGTAAATTGTTTGGCATTCCACAATGGAGCGGTTTGCTTCGACTTTCTCAATTTCCAAGATATTTCCTGCCGTAATTTTTCATCTTTCCCTAATCTAATTCCCCACTCTACATATTCTTCATCACTCCAAGCAATACCTTCGGTGATGCCAGCATTTATCATCATGGTGTAGCTATTGCGTGCTGCAAATTGTTGACCAACCCGCGTTACCATGGGGATGCACATCCAGAGAGTTTCTAATGTTGTTGTTGCACCGTTGTAGGGATAAGTATCTAAAACAATATCTGCAATACCTAAGTTTGCTCGATGAATTTCTTCTCGAGCTACTTCTTCTATGGGAATGAGGCGATCGCTACTAATACCTTCTGATTCAGCAATATCTATCAATAATTCTGATAAAACGTCTGAGTCACCAAATTTTTTAAACAAGAAGTAACTATTGGGAACTTCTTTGAGGATTTTCATTTGCAGTCTGACAGTATCAGGGTTGCACTTATAACTTCTCTGAGCAGTAAAATAAACCACTGCATCACTAGGAATACCTAAATCTTCCCGTTTCAGACTGGGTACATCTACCTCAAAACCATCCACTGCAACATAAGTTTGAGGTAGTCGCCAAATTTTATGGGGATAATAATCTTGAGCGTTTTCTGGCAAAACATAGGGATCGGCAATATAGTAATCAATAGTTGGTATTCCTGAAGCATCCCATCCTAACCATGTTGCTTGAATAGGTGCTGCTTTCATTGCCATAATTGAACAACTATTAATTAATGTCATACTATCTAAATCAATTAAAATATCAATTTCATCTTCATAAATATCTTCTGCTACTTCTGTACTGACAATGCTATAAATATGAGTTTTAGTGGCTTGATTACTGTACCACTGTTGCAGATGATCGTTCCGATGTTCTGCTCCTAACATATACGAATAAATTTCATATTTATCTCGATTATGATACTTAAATAGCCAACGGGCAATCCATCCTACAGAATGTCTTCTTAAACAATGGGATAAATATCCTATTCTCAGAGGTTTTGTCTGTGAACTGACATTCTTTTGCTTGTTTAACCTCTGACTGTATTTGTTTGTTTGCTCCTGACAAGCTGTTTCTAAATTTAGCTGACAGATTTGTGATAACTGACTACGAATTTTGAGATTTTTTTCTGGGGAGTCTCTAATGTATGGAAAGATATAACCCATGTTATACAAACGCATGGCAACTCTACCCAGTTTTTCTGGAGGTTCTGCTGCTAGAGCTTGTATGAGAGACTCTTGTTGATCTAATGTTTCTCTAACTTTTTGATCGGCACCTCTTGAGGTTATTAAAGCTCGACAAATCTGAAAATGAGAGATTATCTTTTCGTGTATATCTGTAGATAAAGAATAGGATTTTTCTGCATATTCAATTGCTAAAGCATAGTCAGTTAACTCTACAGAAAACTGAGCCATAGTTCTTAATAGCTCTCTATTTTCTGGGGCGATCTTTAATAACAATTCTGTGTATTTTCTAGCAAATCCTACTGAAGCGAAAGAATATGCAATTTGAAATATAGGTGGAATTAGAGAGTTGACGAGAGTAGTTCGATTTTCTATTCGAGGAACAGCAACTGTGGCAAATTCTATGGATGATAAACTTTTAGGGTCATAAACTAATAGCTTTTTTAATATGTGCAGCAATAAATTTTGCTCAAATTCTATAGTTGTATCATTTTCTAATAGTGCAATAATTTCATACTCCCTGAGTTGTTCTCCTGTATAGTTTTTGAGAACAATAGATAAATCAATCAACTGTAATAAATTATTAATATCAGTGGGGTGAATTTCTCTAATGTGTTGTCTGATGACCCAAGCTACAGAATAATCTTCTGTTAATGCTCGTCTATTTGCTTCTATTGCTAATACTTCTAATAATTCTGCTGTCCACAACTCAACTTCTTCTGTTTCTCCATCTGCCATACCTAACAGCCAAGTTGTTTGTGCTTCCTCTTCTTGTCCTTCCAAGAGTAACATTAATCCCAATTGCCAATAGTATGACTTATTTTGGGGATGTAAGCTTATGGCTTTTTCATAAAGGTTAATAGCTTTACCGTAGTTACTATTAACTAAACATTGATTAGCTTGTTGTTGCCAATCACTAGGTAATTCATCAGCAATCATCAGAACATAAGTTAATAATTTACAAAAATAATAGGTAGCGCATAATACGCTACCCTTAAGTTTTTGAGTTTAAAGGCTAAAGTTATAGAGGTGTTGGATAGGCGCCGCCTTCACATTTAGCGCTCGTCTCATTATAATCAGCAGTTGGTTTTTCTCCCTCGCAAAGAATAGTCTGAGAAGTAAATGCTCCAGATGCGTCTGTCAGATATACTACTCCTGCATATCCTTTAAGACCAGCAGCAGCTTCTGCAGTCCAAGCTGCTGCTCCACTGCTGCCACCATCCTCTTGTATATCGAACATATTGTCACTAATAGCATAGGTATAGTTATTCGTAGCGGTTTTGATACCTAAACCAAGCTTTCCTATCTCCTTGTCAATTTCGCCAGCGATAAAAGTACCTTTCTCTGCATAATAAGCTTGCTGACCCTTGCTAATAGAAGCCAAATACTGCTTCGCTTCAGACTGCTTCGCTTTGTTAGCTTGGTTTAAGAAAGAAGGCAACGCAATAGCAGACAAAATACCAATAATAATGATAACCACCAACAATTCAATCAGAGTGAAACCCTCTTCCTTTCTCTTCTTAGCAACGTGCTGTAAGAACTTAGCCTTAAATTCAGTTTTCATTTTTTCTCCTATAAAAATTGGACAAATAAATTTTTTCCCATGAATCTAACTTACCCACCTTGGCAAAAATTCATATCATCCCCCAGGAAATTTTTTCAGTAGGTTGGGTTGAGGGACGAAACCCAACAGCATTAATCCAACACCAACAGGACTTACACAAAATGGGTTGAGGGACGTAGCAAGATCCCGAAGGGTAACCCAACAGCATTAATCCAACACCAACAGGACTTACGCAAAAAATGAAATTATACACCATTTGTAGGGGCGATTCCCGATCTGTAGGGGCGATTCGCGAATCGCCCCTACTAGATATGGTGGTTCTGCCTAAGTCCTGACCAATAAAGGTTTGTTGGGTTTCACTATCGTTATACCCAACCTACTGGACTAAAACCTGTAATCTTGCCAATATTTAGTAGGTTGGGTTGAGGGACGAAACCCAACACCATTAATCCAAAACTAATAAAGGTTTGTTGGGTTTCACTATCGTTCTACCCAACCTACTAACTAACTGAAAGCCCCCCTTAGCAAGGGGGGTTGGGGGGATCTAACGCTCCAAGAGCACATAAAGAAAAGGATCTAGAGTATCCAATAATTCTTTAACCTCCTCCCAACACCTATCCTGACTCACAACTTCCAAAGTAATCGGGTCTAATGGTCTAATCTTGACCAACCGTTCTACCAAAGATTCTACAGTACAAACCCCATCCCACAAAGGCAGCAGACAAACAGCAATACTACTATCTATATGAATAGGTGTTAAAGTGGGCAACTTCACATATTTACTAATTTCAAAAGGTTTATGGTTATTAATACAGTTAATTAAATCCTCTCTAGCTTGAGAATTTCGTAACTGAGGATGGAGATGTACCTTGGCCTTTTGCCAATCAGAGTCTGTCCATTCGGAAACAGGGACAAAAGATTGACCTTTTTGGGGATGACCACACCAAAAATCCAGCAAACGGTGCATGGGTTGTAAAAGTTCAAATAAATGCAGTCGTTCCTCTACAGAAATTTCAGGTAAACTCATGCCTAAAAAAGCTGGCAAATCATCTTCATTTTTAAACAAATCCATTATTTCCCACTGTCGCCATTTCACCATATTAATAAATTCTAGATCGGCACTTTTCAAAGCAGCAAAAACTTCTGGAATTGTATAACCTTTATCTCCCAATAATAAATAATTACTCAGCATCCATTCTTCATTTTTTGCCCTTTCGGGTTTCCAAATTTGCCGTTTCAGAATAATTGAATCTTTCAAAGCATCCAAAGTTTCTCGTGCTAGTTCCATTTCCATTTCTCCAGGATTTTCATTCATTAATCCCATCATTTGAAAAACTTCTTGCACCTTAAAATAGTTATGACGTTGGAGGGAACTATGGAGATTTGTTCTAATAATTCCATCTGGTTTTAAAACAGATTTCATTCCCTGTAAACCAGCAACTATATCTGGCAATAAATACAGCACTTCATCACAATTAATATAGTCAAACTCTAAACCTAAACTTGGCAGTTCTTCTATAAGCAAAACATGAAATTCGGCATTATCAAAACCATGATATTTCAGACGTTGCCGAGCTAATTCTACAGACTTTTCCGAAATATCAATCCCGACTATTTTCGCCCCCGGATTTGCTTCTGCTAATACTAAAGCCTTATAACCACTGCCACATCCCGCATCTAAAATAACTTTATCTTTGGTTTCTATAACTTTTTGATTTCTCAGATAATATGGTGTGACAAGATTATGAATAAAAAGTGATTCATAGTCATCCTTAGGAGATTTTTCTACAGGTATTCTGGGATAAGTTACAAAATCAAATTGTTGACGAATTTTTGCTTGTAATTCTGATTCTTGATAGTTCATAATTGTTTGATTGGTAGTGCTGAGTTAGAAGAATAGTTAGGGATTGCTGATTAAATATAAAAGCATTGACATATAAATACTTTAGCCTTTTTGGGAACGAAAAAAGTGCCCCTGTTTCAGCTCTTCACGCTCATGCATGGAGCGTATTTTAGGCACATAGTTGGGCAGAAAAATCATTCTTACAAAACGCCCGCTCCTACTTCCTCGCTCCCGATCCATTTCTCCTGTATCCAGTATAGCTGTCTCCTGTCTCCTACCCCTACTAAAATACTTTTTCAGCAAACCCTAGTTATTCATATCTATCCCCCTAAATCCCCCTGAGAAAGGGGGACTTAATAGTTATAAATGTTTATCTGAAAATAGGGGGACTTGAAAATAAAAAGCTTACTTAATTAAACTGAAAATTGTATAGTTATAATTTAACTAAATGTTGATTGAGATAGTGGCTACACAAAATCAAGTCAAAATTTATCCGGCGGTTTGGAGAGCAAATCTCTACAGAGTATTAGGAAAAGTTCCGTTCTTAGAAACCTATGATCATCTATAGAAATCTATGATTATCTGTTCTATTCCTGCCTCATTCTGGCAACGTCGGCGTTCTCCAGTCCACAGGCTGTCACGGTCGTTCGCGTTAGCGTTGCGGAGCAAACTGACCGCCATAGCTAAATTTAACGCTGCATTAAAATCTCGTTCGCGCTAGCGTTGCGGAGCAATCGCAGCTAAAATTGCAGTATTCGCAATTGAACAAACGCTCTGATAACAACAGAGACTCGCGATTCAGTTCCACACCTACTGCAAGTTTTAGAACTAGGAAACCATCTATCAACAACGATTAACTCAGAACCGTATAATTCACACTTATACTCTAATTGTCTACGAAACTCATAAAAACCCATGTCAGCAACAGCTTTAGCTAGCTTGTGATTTGACATCATTCCTGATACATTCAAGTCTTCTATTACTATTTGACTGTGGTTTTTAGCCAAATAGGTTGTTAGTTTATGCAATGTATCTTTCCTGATGTTAGCTATTCTATTATGTAACTGGGCTATTTTTAGCTGGGCTTTTTTCCAGTTCTTGGAAAATTTGGTTTTATGCCTGTTTATGTATTGCAGTCGTGATAGTTTAGACTCTAACTTTTTGTAAGACTTAGCACCAGAAAAGACTTCTCCTGTTGACAATGTTGCCAAAGTTTTAACTCCTAAGTCTACACCAACTACATCTATTGGTTTCTCAGTAATTTGACACTCTCTTTCTACGAGGAAACTGACAAACCATCTATCAGCTTTCCTGCTAATAGTTACAGATTTAGGAGTGACATTATCTGGCAGTATTTCATAAGTTTTCATCCATCCGATTCGGGGCAGTTTTATATGATTAAAACCTACTGATATTGAACCATCTAAAGTAAAACTATCGTCTTTACCTTTTTTCTTAAATTTAGGTACTTCCGACACTTTACTAAAACAACGCTTCCAAGCATTTGACAAATATCTCAAAGCATATTGAGGCGCTGTTTTAGAAACCTCGTAGTACCAATAGTTATTGGGTTTGACCATTGCTACTAAAAGCTTATGCAGGTCAATTGCAGTCGGAAATTTCAGCTTACTATCAGGATTATGGGAATTGTGATTCAGGATGTTCCTAGTCAACCATAGTCCCCAATTATAAGCATGGCGGGCTACACCAGCGTGCTTGACCAGTAAGGTTTTTTGTTTATTATTTGGGTGTAACTCAGTTTGGAATCCTAGTAGCATAAAAAATATAGATTCTACTAGATAATAGTAGATAATCTATGATTATGTCAAGCTGTTAAAAACCCCCATTTTTAAGGCGGTTAGGGGGGATTTAATTCTACATTTTGCAAAATATTTAATCCTTAATTATAACATCTTGACATCCTCCCCGGCCTAAAGGCACAGGGATTCCTACCGAGCCATAGCTCCTCGGCGGGTTGACGTTTTGCTGGCGCAAAGCTCCGCTAACACTGACTTCTGCTACCTTAACGGTAGTCTTATGTTTGCCTCCACGTCCGTTTTTTGTCTCGGACTGCCCGCCCGCGACTAATATATTTCTTGCTGCGTTTTCGTCTCTATCATGTTTACTGCCACAGTTTAGACACTCCCACTCCCGAACTGAAAGGTCTAACTTTCCACCTTTAAAACCACAACATGAACACTTTTGTGATGTTGGTTCCCACCTGCTAATTATTCTAAAATCACGACCGTATTTTTCTGCTTTTCCTTCTAGGAATGTTCGGAAAGTTCGCCTTCCTCAATCTGAATTAGCTCTGGATAATTTACGGTTTTTAAGCATTCCAGAAACATTTAAGTCTTCTAAAACAATTGTTTGGTTTTCACGAATTATTTTAGTAGATAGTTTATGAAGAAAATCTGTCCTTGTATCTTTCAGTTTGCCATTAAATTTTGCAACTCTTAGCCTGGCTTTTTCATGTCGTTTAGAGCCTCTAGTTTTATGAGATAATGACTTACTTAATTTTCGATACTTATTAATGCGTTTCTTGAGCGGTTTTGGTGCGTCAACTTTTTCTCCATTACTCAAAGTAGCAAAAGTTTTGATTCCTAAATCTATACCTACTGAATTATCAATTTGAGGCAACTCTTCTGGCTGTATTTCTACTACAAAACTAAGAAAGTATCTATGAGCTGAATCTTTAATTACTGTTGCTGATGATGGAGTAGCAGGCAGATCTCTTGACCAAACTATTTTCAGCTTTCCAATCTTGGCTAAATAAACTTTGTCCTGACCAACTTTAAACCCTCCTTTCGTAAACCTAGCCGTTTGCTTCGATTTCCTTTTTTTAAATTTAGGAGGTTTAACAGGTTTACCTTTTCTATGGCCTTGAGTTGATTGAAAAAAGTTTTGATAAGCCTGGTTTAAATCATTCAAAGATTGCTGCAATGGTATAGCAGAAACCTCTGATAGCCATTCTCTATGTTCAGTCTTTTTAGCAGATGTGATAAACTGTTTTTGTAGTTCAGAATTAGTCGGTTTCTTCTCTCTTTGAGCGTGCTTTTCTTTGCAGCAAGCTAGGCTATCATTCCAAACTACGCGAACACAACCAAATAGTTGCGCTAACTTGGTCTGCTGATATTTAGTTGGGTATATTCTATACTTGTATCTAGCCCTCATCTTAAATTTATTTTTGGTCTGTATAGTATAACTATAGCATAGTTGAATTTGGTATGCAATATGTTAAGACAAGAAAGACATAGTATCTCAGACTTAAAAGTACATTTGGTATGTGTGACTAAATATCGGAAAAGTGTATTTACAGCAGAAGGATTAGAATTAATCAAGGATTCGTTTGAGACTGTAGCTAAGAAGATGAACTTCAATATATTAGAGTTTAATGGGGAAGCCGATCATGTTCATGCAGCTATTGAATACCCACCTAAATTGTCTATATCTCAAATAGTCAATCATCTTAAAGGTGTTTCTAGTAGATTATATGGAGCAGCAGGATATGAAAAACCCCACAAAACTGCGCTTTGGAGTCCTTCATATTTTGTGGCTTCAGTTGGAGGCGCACCACTTGAAACTCTGAAAAAGTACATTCAAGGAGGAAAGTCCCCCTTTTAGGGGGAGGCTTTAAACCCAATTTTCTGGTAATATGAATAATAAAATAATCTTCATTCTCAAAGTCCTAATTCTCTCTGCTGGACTTTCCCTCTCGATTAAATATGCTGGCCCCTACCTTTCCATTTCCTCCACAGCAACCAATGCCATCATTGCTGTATTCACACCTCCAATAGTTGTAGGGATATTATTGGGATGGCGACTTTGGGGACAAGTTCAAAATGTGGAATAAAGGGTAAAGAAAGTGGGTTTTTTAGGTAATTTCAGAGAAATTTGAGAAAAGTAAGAAAACTTGATGACTAGATTCCTTTATGACCAATTTGCTAAACAATATTTAGAAGAATTACTATCAATTATTGGCGAAGTAAAAGCACCCCGTGAAGTACAGGGAGAAGCTAGGCAAATAGATGTCTGGTTTTCACCACAACCACAACTTCAAGGAAACCTAGAAGTATTAGGATTATTAGGTCGTTTTGCCACAACAACTGCTTTATTTGAACCTTACCGAAATCCTGTAACCCCTAATGAAATTTGTAGTTGTTTGCTGAAATTACTGGAAGTTAGGGGAGAATTTCAAAGAGAAGCGAACCGCAATAATAGCCGTATTTATGAAGATGATTATCCGAAATTATCATTTTCTTTGTGGGTTTAATACCCCACCGTCAACGGGGGTGTTCACGCATTACTTGGGGGAGCGAATCCCCATGTAATTTTCCTCCTGTCTACTGTCTCCTGTCTCCTGTCTCCTACCCCTACTAAAATACTTTTTCAGCAAACCCTAATTACCTCTTCTTTTCAAGGAGAGGATTGACTAATCATGAAAATTTTTTCTCTCTTGGTCGATTGGAGGACAGCGAGGAGACCCGTTCTTACAGACCCGCTCCGAAGTACGCCATCCCACCCTTCAGGAAGCTCCGAAGAGAGAACTCCGTTCCGCTGTCGCGAACGACCGCTTGTTTCTCCTTTAAAACAGAGGATTTTTACCTTAATTATTCGGTAATAATCTCACAAATGATAGATTTGTCTGCTGTAGATTTAGCCAGATTAATAGTAGATTTATCTAATTTATCTCCTACAGAAATTTTGGCGAGATTTAAACCAGAAAATTGAAAGTTTTAGACAGCTCTAAATTAACCTATCACCTCTAGTAAAAAACTATGTTTTACCTAATAAGTATTGAAACTTTTTGGGAGTAGGGGTGTAACGGAGTCGGCAATGAGGAGAGGTCAAATCAATAAATTTTATGATAATAGTTAATCATATTTAAAGGATTTGTCATTGTTTCTTTGTCTACTTCATTCCACTAGCTTATCTGACCATCAACGTTTGCTCTAGTTATGGGTAAAGTATAGACTAAAAAATGGGATATTTTTGTTTGATGAAGGCAGCTAATTCATAAGCGATCGCTGCTCATTTATTCTGTTTTAACCAAACTAATATCAAGGCGTAAATTGTAATTAAATATTACACAAATTCAAGATAGAATACATTAACCTATATACTTAAAATCCATACTTTAATTATAATTCTTGTGAATCTAGGTAATTGGGTTGGACTATTCGTCATCCTCGCTTCCATATATATATTGTGGCAGATCCGTCAATTATTACTGCTAGTATTTACCGCAGTGGTAATTGCTACTACTCTCAATAAACTAGCTAGATGGCTACAACGTTTCAGCATAAATAGATCCCTAGCTGTATTAATATCGGTCAGTCTATTTATACTAATAATTGTGACTTTTTTCTGGGTAATTGTTCCACCTTTAGCGGAGCAGTTTCAACAGCTAATAACTATTGTTCCCTTGGGTATTAATAAATTAAATGATTGGTTGAATATACTCAAAGAACAATTACCTATTCAACTTAGAGAGCAATTACCAAACATTGATATTAATGAAGTTGTTACTCAACTACAACCTATATTTAATCAACTAATTAATAATGCTGGAGAGTTCGTTGGTAATACTTTCGGAATATTTCTGAGCTTACTACTAATTCTAGTTTTAACCATAATGATGTTGGTAAATCCTAGTGCCTACCGTCAAGCATTTATACAATTATTTCCCAATTTTTATCGACAACGAGTAAACCTAATTTTAAACCATTGTGAAATAGCATTAGGAGGGTGGGTAATTGGCACTTTAATTAATATGAGTGTAATTGCTTTACTAAGTTTTATTGGTCTATCTATATTGCAGCTCCCTCTGGCTTCAGCTCAAGCTATTTTGGCAGGGTTACTAACTTTAATACCGAATATTGGACCGACTCTTAGTGTAATTCCACCGATGGCGATCGCTCTGATAGATTCTCCTTTAAAATCTGGTTTAGTTTTGTTGATTTACATTCTGATTCAACAAATTGAGGGTAATATTTTGACTCCTTATGTGATGGCGAAACAAGTTTCTTTGTTGCCTGCTATGACATTAATTTCCCAAGTATTTTTTGCTAGCTTTTTTGGATTTTCAGGACTTTTACTCGCTTTACCTTTAACAATTATTGCTCAAGTCTGGATTAAAGAGTTATTAATTAAAGATATTCTGGATAATTGGCAAATTGAAAATTTTTCATATGAAAGAAATACCGTCAATGTTATGACTAAATCTGCGGAAGTTAATCAGAACCAGGTAGAAGATAAAATTGATTCTAAAGTAGAGCAAGTAGAAGATCAAAGTACAGAATATTTACCTAAATATAGTTCAGATTCAGAAAATAGGGAATAGGGAATAGGGAACAGGGAACAGGGAACAGGGAGGAATAATTGATAATTTATGGATAATAATTGATTTTATTTTTGATTTTTGGATATGTCTATTTATTAATAGACAACATGAAATTGCAACATTCTTTCCTAGCAACAAAACAAGTGAAAATTTAAACCACATTAACTGCCACAATTAACTATCGCAAAAAATATTATTTCCTGATGAGAACAATTGCTGAAATTAACGACAAAATTATCAACAAAAAAGCCGTTGTATCCACAGTAACAGAAGTAAAAACTAGAGTTGCTGAAACCAGTGTTACCCAAGTAGCAAAAGAAGTTGATGTAATTACCACTGGGACTTTTGAGCCAATGGAGTGCTCTGGAGCTATCATTAATCTAGGACATACCGACCCACCAATTAAAATTCGCTCCTGCTGGTTAGATGGTATCCCTGCTTATTCAGGCTTTGGGGCTGTGGATTTATATCTTGGCGCCACTCAAATACCTGAAGATAGTGAAGAATCTAAAGAAAGAGGTGGTGGTCATGTAATTGAAGACCTAATTGCAGGTAAACCTGTCCATCTTAGGGCAATTGGTCAAGTAACAGATTGTTATCCCAGAGCTACCTTTGAAACGACAATTACCCGTGAAACAATTAACCAGTTTTATTTATTCAATCCACGAAATCTATATCAAAATTTTATAGTTGGTGTAAACGGTGGCGATCGCCCTCTATTTACCTATCTTGGGCCTCTGATGCCAAATTTAGGTAATGCAGTTTATTCTAATACTGGTGCTATTTCTCCACTATTCAACGATCCAGATTTACAAGTAATTGGTATTGGTACTCGTATATTTTTGGGCGGTGGTATTGGATATATAACTTGGGAAGGTACTCAACACTTTCCTTTACAAAAACGTTTACCTAATCGTACTCCCATTGGACCTGCTGCGACTTTGGCCTTGATTGGAGATGGGAAACAAATGCAATCTAAATGGGTGCGTGGTTGCTATTTCAAAAATCATGGTCCCTCAATTATGTTGGGTGTAGGCATTCCTCTGCCTGTTTTGAATGAGAAAGTAGTGACTAACTGTACTATTCAAGACCAAGATATTGTTGCACCAGTAGTAGATTTTTCCATTCCCCGACGGGTACGTCCAACTTTTGGTTTAGTTAGCTATGCTCAACTCAAGTCTGGTCGTATAAAAATAGAGGGCAAACTTGTCAGAAGTGCCCCTCTTGCCAGTATTTTCCTTTCTAATCAAATTGCTTTAGAGTTAAAACAGTGGATTGAAGCAGGAGAATTTACTCTAACTGAATCAGTTGCTCCAATTCCTATGGATAGAACTTTTTTACCATTTCTAGAAAGTTAATTTTGAATAAGAGTTAGGGGAGCTGTTCGATTCGTCTGGCGCAGAAGTTAGGAGTCAGAATGGTTTGGACAAATTTACTTGCTACTTTTATTTCGTGTTTAATTTTGCCTACTTATATCAATTTGATATTTGATAAATGTTTCTTACAGATAGTAGGGACTTTGCATGCAACTTCCCTACGAAATAACGAATAAGCAAGAAGGAAGAAGGGTTCAACAATTAATAATTAGGGTTTGCGCTCAAAAGTCTTATGGGTGAGGGTAGGAGTCAGGAGTCAGGAGACAACCCACCCCTCGCCCCTCCCCCTCCCAGGAGGGGAAGTCAGGAGAAATGGGAATTATAGAGGAGGTTAGGAGGAAGAATAGTCTCTTGATTTTTCTGCGCAACTATGCGCCTAAAATGCTAAATTTTTGAACCTAAGCGACCTAAAAGGTTGGAATTTTTTCAACTCAAAAATCCTAAAACCTTTATATGTCAATGCTTTTAGATTTATTCAGCAAGCCCTAATTAATAATTAATTATTAATTATTACCTCTCCTTGAAAAGAAGAGGTAAGACTCAAAGAAAAATTTTTTCTTCTCTTGGTCGATTGGAGGCCAGCGAGGAGACCCGTTCTTACAGACCCACTCCGCTGTTAGCGTTTGCGGTAGCATTCCGGAACGGAAAGCTTTGCGGTAGCAAACGTCATCCCACCCTTCGGGAAGCTCCGAAGAGAGAACTCCGTTCCGCTGTCGCGAACGACCGCTTGTTTCTCCTTGAAAGGAGAGGTTTTAAACCTTAATTATTCGGTAAATATTGAAAAAAAGGAAAAAACGATATAAATAACTATCTAAAATGAGCTGGAACACCTATTTTTAAGCATATCCAATCTATATCTAGCTTTTTGTAGAATTCTTTTTTCAAATTCCCCAACATAATTTTATACTTATTGAACACTTCAGTTATTAGGTAATAATAATAGTTCACTCATGTTTTTAGCAATTATTTATATGAAGTAAATATATTTTATTCGTTATTTCTCTACTCTATACAGATGTTGTATGCAAGGTATCTCACATATTATTGAAGAAGGAGACAGGAGACAGGAGACAGGAGACAGGAGACAGGAGACAGGAGACAGGAGGAAAATTACATGGGGATTCTCACCCCAAGTAATTTTGAACACCGTGTAGACGGTGGGGTATTAAACCCACAAAGAAAATGATAAAATGTAGCAAAAATGCGTGATATTTGGTATTAATTTTGCATAGGTACTTAGATATAAAATTAAAGATAAAGATATTGATAATTTATTTGCTACTCCTTTCTTTCCTTTTTCCCTTTTTCCCAAGTATGCTAATTATGAGAAAATTCTCCAAACTTTGTCGCTCAAAACTCTAAAAAAACAAAAATAAATTATCCTACTCATCTGTATTTTTCTTTTTTTTAGTAGGTTTAGGAATAGGTTCTTTTCTTGTTGGAGCTGAATTTGCCGAATTATAATTCTGGGAAGTAGGTCTGCGAGAATAATTACTTCTTCTATTATCATTAAATGTTTTTCGACCTTTAAATGGAGGCTTACGACGATTATTAACAAATAGACTACCTATATCATTAGCATATTGAACGACAAGAAATGTATCCTGCCTTTGAATATGTAAATCCCAGAAACGATTCAGTGGGCGATCGCCTAAATTCCCTTTTAGTTTCAGCTTGAAAAACCTAGGAGTATCTTCATCCTTGCGAGGAGCTTGTTTAACTCTAACTATTATATATTCTTCTTCTTGAGATTGATAAATTACTTCTCCTCGGATGGAAAAATAACCATCATTTAAGCTGAATAAACTATCTATTTGAGTCTCATCATCAGTAACAATAGTAGTTTGTTGAGAATTATCTATATCTTCTGATGTTTGTGGTATTTCTTCACTTTGATTATCTTCAGCAGTGGGAGAAATGGTCAAAGAAGAAGTAACATTATCTTTTGATTCAGTATTTTTAATTTTTCTGAGGGTTTCTGGTTCCCATACCCCCATAATTTGGATATGTAGGTCATCATTTTCTTGTCTAGTACGAGGATAAACAACCCACAGATGTTCCTCCTCTAGGTCTAAATGATTTTTTAATAGACTCATTACCCGACCTAACAATACAGCATCTATTTCTGAACCATCTGGAGTTTGTAAACTGCCCCGTGTAAATTGTTCTGTAGAAGGTTGATAACGACCTCGAACTAAACCTATAGCTCGATACTGTTTTGGTTCACTTGGGGGAGCAATTGGATGTTGTCGCACAATAGTATTATCTTGATTAGGAGTATCAATTTCATTTTGATCTAAATCTTGAGATTCCCAAGAATTTAACGGCTGATTATCTGTCACAGTTAAAGTATGAATATCTCGATCTTTCTCTTTGGCCATGTCTTTACCTGAAGATTTATTAGTTAATTTTACCGAAAAATTGGGGGATGTGCCTCGCCCTTATAGGGCAACTTTTTAATTGATTAAGTGGGAAGACATAAGCTATAGTATTATTGTCGCGGGTGGGCAATCCGAGACAATAAATCGACACTATTGTTATTAATCCAATTAGATTGTTGATTAATCCGTACATTTTCCACAATTCTTTAATTTTCTTGGCTCGTTTGCACAGCATACCGTAGGAAATGAAAAAAAATTGGACACGTATATAATGAATTGTGGAAGTATTTGACAGTTTGCTACAATAACAAAGGCAAGAACCAAGCTAACTTAATTTAATTCTCAGGGTTGAAATCCTATACAAAACTTTTAAGAGTAGGTTGCCTATAAAGGTGGTTAACAAATCCATTAACCTTAAAATACCCGAAAATAATGGAATAGAGTAGCAAAGTTTTCAAATTAATCAAAAGCTTTTATTAGGTGGAATTACCACCGATTTTAAGCCTGTGGAGAAGATTAGGTGGCAACCTTCGGGTACTGCGCAGGAAGCTATTCTCCAAAGCTCAAACCGCAGTTTGGGTAAGTCTGAATAAGTTCAGTAGAACGGAATTTAATCTCATGGTAGATAAACGTCGTGGTTTTTTGATGGCGGTGGTGGTGTTGGTAATAATTGCTTTTTTAGGATTTTCTCTATCTCCTTTATTAGGGGGACTATTAGAGGCCAATCAAAATAATGGTCAATCCACTCCATCTTCAACTCAGACTCCTGTAGCAGATCAAGAAGCAGATTTGCTGGCACAAGCACGGGGTTATGAGTTAGTTTTACAAAGGGAACCAGATAATCAAACTGCACTACAAGGACTTTTACAAGTTAAGTTAGAGTTAATTCAATCAGGAAAGGGCAATATTGAGGATGTTATACCTCCATTAGAAAAATTATCTGAATTAAATCCTGGTAATACAGATTATAATGTACTGCTAGCTCAAGCTAAAACATATACAGGCGATCGCGAAGGTGCGGCTCAAATTTATCGTTCCCTTCTGGCAGCTAAACCTGGAGATTTAAAGGCTTTGCAGGGTTTGGTTAATTTGTTGTTGCAACAGGAGCGCCCGGAAGCTGCTATTGGCTTATTACAGGATACACTAAAAGCGGCTCCTGTGGCAAATCAAGTGGAAGCTGGAAGTATTGATGTGGTTTCAGTGCAGTTGATTTTGGGACAGGTTTATGCAGAGCAGAAACGCTACGATGAGGCGATCGCTGTTTATGATGAAGCAATTAAGGGCAATGCTGAAGATTTTCGGCCTGTTTTAGCTAAGGCAATTATGCTCAGAGAGCAAGGTAATAATGAAGCTGCTCAAGAGCTTTTCGATCTGGCAATAGAACTAGCTCCTCCAGGATTTAAAGATCAAATTAAGCAGGAAGTTTCGGCTAATTCCGGTTCCGAACCACAAGCATCTCCAGAATCAAATGCTACTGAAACTCAGGTAGAAGAGTAGAAAATAATTAGATTAGCATTAGCTCCAAATTAGTTAGGGTTTGCGCTCAAAAGTCTTATGGGTGAGGGTAGGAGACAGGAGACAACCCACCCCCAACCCCTCCCAGGAGGGGAAGACAGGAGGAAAGGGGAATTTAGAGTAGGTAGGAGTAAGAATTGTCAAAATGATTTCTCTGCCCAACTTTTGCCTAAAATACCCTCCATGCATGAGCATGAAGAGCTGAAAACCAGGCACTTTTTTCGACCTCAAAAAGGCACTTGTCTTTATATGTCAATGCTTTTAGATTTAATCAGCAAGCCCTAGTTAAATTCAAACACTAAAAAATTTTGGACTTAAAGATTTATTTAATCTATTGAACTCTGATAAATTATCAGGGTCTTTTTTTTGCAAGTAAATAGCTAATACTAATTAACCCTACTCCCAATATTGTGACTTGATCTATTAGTGTTTGAGAAGTTTCTTGATGAGGATTAAGACTATATTTCCAATTTCCTACCTTTGCCATCATCAAGTCTGTTTGACTGTAGGTGTAAAGAAACTTTAACTCCAAATTACTGTTTTGTAGCAGTAGAATTAGAAGTTTTGTAACTGCTATTGCTTCATTATTAGCTTTCGAGTTAATAACATCACCAATTACAGTAGTAGGCTCTATTTTAACATCTGTTTGGGTTGCCTGAGCTGTTAAAAAAAATTCTGAGGCATTATTATTAGCTGCCTGTGCTGAATTTATATCGATCGTGCTGTAGCTAAGAATAGTACTAATAATTATAGAGGCTATTTTTATAAATTTTATAAAAGGGTTTCTCATCTCAGTATATTCCACAATACTTAATTAAGATTTTTCACCATAGAGACCTGTTCTAATTAAACTTTTGTGAATTAGTTAAATCACACATCCTTAAATGGATGAAGCTAGAAGAACTTTTTTTCTCAACAGTATTATTACTGATGTGCCACTTTTATAGTATGAGCTTTGTGTCAAGCTGTGTACTGATAGAATAACGGAGAAATAATGATTTAGATCACTGACAAAATAACTTTTTTATGAGTATATATCCTTAATTAAGGATTTCATTTTTCTCAGATCTAAGTAAATTTACACAAAAGATCGGCAAATGATTAGCCAAGAAGTCGCAAATACTCAACCTTAATACAAACATCCATTGCTAAATTTAAACCTGCATCTAATGCTTTATTTGCTGACTGCCAATCTTTAACATCTAGCTGAGTCCAAATAGTTTTGGCATGAATAGCGATCGCTGAGTCTACTATTTCTGGTAAATATTCAGAACGGCGGAAAACATTAACAATGTCTACAGGTTCAGGAATATCTGTTAAAGCAGCATAACTAGGTTGACCATCAATTTCTTTAACTACTGGATTAACAGGATAAACTTTATAACCTACCTCTCGTAAAAATCTAGCAATTTGATAGCTAGTACGAATTGGTTGATCAGAATGACCCACCACAGCAATTACTTGAGAATTTGTGAGTATCTCTCGCTTCAGACGATCGTTAATATTCAAATTGACCATGATTTTGTTTAATAAGCAATATATTCTAAATAGGACAATATTATGATATAGCAATATGATTTGAGTTGTGAGATATTGGAGAGTTTTAGGGAACAGGGAACAGAGAACAGGGAACAGGGAAGAAAAAAACGAATATATATGAAGTAAGATAACTGCTATATTCTATACTTGAAAGGAACACTTCAATTTTCACATCTGATTCCTGATTGCTATATAATATAAATTAATTTTTTATCCAAAAATTATAATATTTTGATAATTAGTTATGACCGAAAAATTATGGTCAATAATCTCCCATTTTAAGGGGATAAAAAAAGAGAATATTCTAGATTTAAAGCCTCTAGTTGAAGCAAGAGGTACTGAATTTTGTAGTTCCGATTATAGGAGGCTAACTGATAACTGAAATGACGAAAATTAGTAGTGAGTATTCGCGTTAAATTTCTGCAAAACAGCCTTTTTTTTAATTAGATGCTAGACAATTTTTTATCCTCTACAGCATCAGACTTATAAGCACTATTTAAACTGTTGAAAATTACAATTTATTTTGCGGGTTTAATACCCCACCGTCAACGAGGGAGCTTAAAATTGCTTAGGGTTATCAGACACGGAGTTGCCGGTCGTTGACTATCCATAAGCAATTTTTCCTTCTGCCTTCTCTTCTGCCTTCTTCAACATTTAATCATTAGACATCTCCAGAAAAGAAACTTGCTCTTTATTTACTATAAACTAGGGTTGTAAAAGTTACTTACAAAATCATTTTCCGTATTTTTTTCCTAAAAACATCTTCCCTGTTCCCTGTTCCCTGTTCCCTATTCCCTACTGTTACAAAAAGTCTATATCTTTTTCACGCCTATGTCTATTACCAATTACCAACAATAATGAACAAACCAATTAATATCTTCGAGTATGGATCTTTGGCAACACAACATTTATCTCAAATGACACTAGATTATTATGCTAGTGGCGCATGGGATGAAATTACTTTGCAAGATAACCGTACTGCTTATGAACGATATAAATTACGACCTCGAATGTTAGTAAATGTTAGCCAGCGAAATTTAACTACAAAAATCCTGGGACAGCATATTAAAATGCCAATTTTAATTGCCCCTATGGCTTTTCAATGTTTAGCACATCCAGAAGGAGAATTAGCAACAGCAAGAGTAGCAGCAGATTTAGGTACAATAATGATATTAAGTACCATGTCCACTAAAAGTTTAGAAGATGTGGCATTAGCTCCAAATGTGCCAAAAAATTTTTGGTTTCAACTCTATGTACATCGCGACCGCGGTCTAACTCGTGCTTTAGTAGAAAGAGCTGAAGCTGCAGGTTATCAAGCATTATGCTTGACAGTTGATGCACCAATTTTGGGTAGAAGAGAACGCGATCGCCGAAATAAGTTTACTTTACCATCTGACATGGAATTAGCTAATTTAACGTCGATAGCAAATTTAGAAATTCCTCAAACAGAAGATGAGTCTGGGTTATTTGCTTATTTTGCTAATCAACTAGATCCAGCTCTTACCTGGGGAGATATAGACTGGTTGCAGTCATTGACATCATTACCTATAGTAGTTAAAGGAATTTTGCGGGAAGATGATGCTATTCGAGCTGTAGAACATGGGGCAAAAGGCATTATTGTTTCTAATCATGGAGGTCGGCAGTTAGATGGAGCGATCGCCACTCTTGATGCTCTCCCAGAAGTAGTTGCAGCAGTGGGACATCAAGTTGATGTACTGATGGATGGAGGTATACGCAGGGGTACAGATATTCTCAAAGCATTAGCATTAGGGGCAAAAGCTGTTTTAATTGGGCGTCCGGTTTTGTGGGGACTAGCAGTGGATGGAGAAGCAGGGGCGGGTCATTTGTTGGAGTTATTGCGCGATGAATTAGAAGTGGCAATGGCATTGAGTGGCTGTGCTAAGATAGAAGATATAGATTCTAGTTTAGTTCGTTATATTTAAAATAAAGAAGGAAGAAGGAAGAAGGAAGAAGGAAAAAGTGGATGGGGACTCTAACCCCAACCAATTGTAAACACCGCAAATGACGGCGGGGTATTAAACCCAAAAGAAAAAGATAAAAATTTCAGGTTTATTCATCTAATTGGGTGAAGTTTTCTATAGGTAATAATTCTGTAATTGAGTCAGATATAAAGTTCAAATAAGGTTGTTTATTTAGATGGAAAGTAAAAAAATGAACAAATCTAAAACTATTAATAATCCCAAAGTATATGAAACTAAAAATACAGGTATGGCTTACCTTTTATGGTGTTCTGGTTTTTTAGGTATTTGCGGATTACATAGATTTTATTCTGGGAAATATGTAACTGGTAGTTTGTGGTTAGCTACTGCGGGTTTATTAGGAATTGGTCAATTGTTTGATGTCTTCTTTATTCCTGGAATGGTAGAACAGAAAAATCTCAAAAATTTCAAGAAACAATTAGATTCTGGGGATATATATAATTACTTTTCTCAAGAACAAATAGTGAGAATGTTAGAAACTAATCCCCCAAAATCAGACACACAAATTATTCTTCAACTAGCTAAGGAAAATCCAGATGGAATTTCAATAGCAGATTGTATAATTGCTACAAATAAAACAGTACCAGAAATGAAAGAACTGTTAAAAAAATTATATAAAGAGGGCTTATTGGAAATGGATAATCACCCCGAAACAGGAGCTGTTATTTATAAAGTATTTTAAATTTTTAGATTGTTTAAGTTGAGCTTATTTCTTAAATCTCTAATATGATGTTCCCTTGAATACTTATAAATCAGGGAGTAGGTCATTTCAGTTATCAGTTATCAGTTAGCCTCATAAGGTAAATAACTAACAAGATATCTTTACTTAATACAAATAATTGCTATTATTGTTTTTGGCGTGCGATCAAAGGTTAATCAATTGAGCTATAATTAAACCTTAATATGAAAGTCAGCTTCCTTGACTTTAAACTTTATATTCATTTAAACACTGTCCTTAAGTGGATAGTCTTATTGCTAAGAGCTGACAGCTAATAGCTGTTTGCGCAGCATTCCGCAGGAAATGCTTACATTCCCTATTCCCTGTTCTCTGTTCCCTATTACCTAGCGCGTAGCGCTATATACAAATATAATTGTTGTAAAAATCCACAATGACTCAAACAGAAATAAACACAATTACCGTTGCTAAAAAAGCATTTGATAAATTTACTCATGGTTTAGCAACTGGAGAATGGGAAGCATTTTTGGATATGCTTACTGATGACTTTACCTTTTGGTTTCCCGTAGGAAAATTTCATGGTTTAAACGAAGGAAAAGACCGCGCTAGAGAATTTTTTCAGTATGTTTCTGAAGCTTATAGTGAAGGACTTTCAATTACTTCTTTAGACAATATTACTAGCAACGAAACAACAGTAGTATTTGAATTTCGGGATGAAGGCCCAATGTGGGGAAAAGCTTATAAAAATCGAGTAGCAGTTTCTTTTGATGTCAGAGGAGATAAAATTTGTTCCTACCGAGAATATTTAGGTAGTGATGGTAAGTCGAATTAATTAGCTATAGCAGGGAATAGGGAATAGGGAACAGGGAACAGGCAATAGGCAATAGTGGGAAAAATATTTCCCTGTCTTACAGTTTATTACCAGTCTATGTCCTAACCAACCCATTCTTTGCTATATATAAATATCTCCAGAAAAGGGGGAATAGGGAGCAGGGAACAGAGAGAAATAATTGATAATTTACGGATAATACCATTTTGAAAAAAAGAATATTACAAAACTTCCCCTCCTGGGAGGGGGAGGGGCGAGGGGTGGGTTTACTCCTAAGAAATAGCCTAACTATTTGTAGCAAACATTTATCAAATTGGTATTACAGGAGCAGGACTACCAGAAATTTTACTATTCCCTATTCCCTATTCCCTAGACCTCTTGCAAAAGTTTTAATTAAATCAATTCAAAATAAAGATATGAAATCAACAATTTCATCCCCCTATTCCCTGACTTCTGCAAGAAGTATCCTATCTAAATTTCTGAAAAATCCTTTTTCTTTTCTACTAATAATGCTTTAGCTTTTTCCTTAATTTTGGCATGATATACTACTCCTTCATAAGCATAACGATTATAACCACTATTAACAATTAACTCCTCTAAATAACGTACCCTTTCTGCGGTCTCTGGATGAGTAGATAACCAAGCAATAATACCTCTATCTTCTGTGTCTTCATTCAGAGTCTTCATTAAATTTCTTACCCCATCTGCTGCATAATCTGCTGATACTAAAATTCGTGTTCCTAATACATCTGCTTGACGTTCCATTTCTCGACTATAGTTAAGTACAATTAAATTACTAACTACACCACCAGCATAAGGAATATATTGAGTAACGCTACTAATTAAATTACCTTCAGACATTAACTGAAATCCATGAGATAATACAGTATGAGCTAGTTCGTGAGCAAGTAAACCTGCTAATTCTGCTTCAGAATTTGTCTTAACTATTGCTCCTAAATTAATAAATATTTGCCCGCCAGGTAAAGCAAAAGCATTAAGATTTTCATCATTTATTATATAAAACTGATATTCAAACTCGTCTCTACCAGTCATTTTGGCAAGTTTTTGCCCAATAGTATTGATATATTCAAGAATTGTTTCATCTTCAACCATAGGTAAACTTTTAGTTGCAGATTTTGCTAAACTCTTGCCAATTTTTGATTCTCCTCGAAGCATTAATGCTGTTGTTTGAACTGCATTCATAGCAGCAAATGGATTACCAGTAAGAGCTACTCCTAAAGCGCCAGTAACAACATTAGCAATTGTATTTCCTCTTAATTTTGATTTGAGCTGAGACTGAAATTTTTTTCTATAGGTTTCTGCTAATTGATTAAATTCATCTACTTGGGAATGTTCGGGATTCATTAAAGCAAATTGTTGAGCAGATAAAGTTGCTTCTAACCATTTTTCTTCATTTGCTAGGGCAGTAATTTGAGCTTTCATTAATTCCGGTTCGTTGGGATATAAACTCGCTGCTTGATGTAATATTTCTAAGGATAATTCTGTTTGTTCATCAGCTTTTAATACTTCTGCAAGTTTAATATGAGCTGGAATAAATTCAGGATATTCTTTGACTAATAATTTTAAAGCTATAAATATTTGAGTCTCTAGATTTTTAGCTAATCCTTCTTGTGCTTGTCGCCAATAAACTTGAGCTGTTACTGGTAATTCTCTGGGTTCATAAATTGGTTTAGGGCGATTAATTTTAGCTTCAATATCTTCAGAAAATGGTTCTTTTACTTCTCGGTAAAGTTTTTCAGCTGCTGTTTTTTCTCCTGATAAATAAAGTCGGTCTGCTTCAGCTAATTTTTGTTCTGGTGTTTCTGGCCGAAAATTAGTAGGAAATATTTTTGCTGACGGAGGTTTTTGAGGTTGATTTTCTAGAGTATTTGTTTCTGCTAAAGCTAAGTTTTGCAGGGAAAATAAGCTGATTATAATTGTGAAATAATTTATAAAAATTTTCATAGTGTTATTTGATATTAAATCTGGTTAAACAGTTATAGATTGGTTAAGTCTTTAGGAGTCAGTCCTCAGGAGTCAGGAGGAAAGAGAATCACAAAGATGAGTATAGTTATGACGATTCGAGAATTTTTTATGTCCAATTAAACGGATTTGATATGAGTAAAGAATTTTGTCTATATAGCAGAAGGAAGAAGGCTTTAGTTATCTAGGAGAGAAGTAAGAAGCAAGAACTAAGAAGGCTTTAGTTATCTAGGAGAGAAGGAATAAGGAAAAATCTTGTTTTGTCTGAGTTTTAAGCTTTTGATCTGTCAAATACAGTCATGGCGACTGCGATAACAGAGAATAGGAAATAAGGAGTGGGAAGATGGTAAATTAGGAATAATATTATGTCCGTTTAATTAGTGATAAAAAACTTCCTTCTTCTTCTTCTTCCCTCCTGACTCCTGACTACTTCTTCAATCAATACTGGCTATTTTTTCAATAAATTTTTTACAGTCTCTAAGACCTTTTCTTCAACATAAGGTTTTGTCATATAAGCACAATTTTTAACTAATTGTTCAATTGCTAAACCCATTCTGGATGTACCACGAGAAGTCATAAAAACTATTGGTAAATTTTGTAACTTAGAATCTTTTCTAATTTTCCAAGCTAACTCTTGACCATTCATCCTCGGCATTTCTATATTTAATGAAATCAAGTCAACGTGTAAATTATTTGGCAATTTCTTCCAAACTTCTAACCCATCTTTTGCTACTTCTACCTGATAGCCAGCTTTGATAAAAGTCATACTCAAAAGTTGACGAACAGTAATAGAATTATCCACTATTAGAATAGTTTCGGACTTCACATATCTGTTGAAAATATTATTGATTGTTTCTAAAACTGTTTTCTCAGTAAAAGGCTTAGTTAGATAACCACAATAATTAAATTCTTCCTGAACTTTTTTCTGCTTATTTCAGATGACTAGAGATAGCTAATTTATTATGGCTAATTAATGAGACTTGATATTAGAAGTGAAATTAGAAATCTCCAATAATAAAAAGTCAAATCAATTATCCCACTCTTATTCATCAATTCTTTCTCCCTGCTCCCTGCTCCCTACTCCCTACTCTCTCTTTTGTGGAGATGTCTATTCATCGGGAGTAAAATTAAGAGGCTGTTTGTCAACAAAAGTTAAAGATAGGGTGTGTGATCAAATACGGGAAAAAGGTTGAAATTTGCCCCCATCTCCCTATCTTCCCAAATTCCCTACTCCCTTTCAACCAATAGCATCCTTGAGAGCATTCTGAGTCATAGCAGCGATCGCTTGATCTGTCGCCTTAGGTAAATGATAATACTTACCCCCTGCTTGCTTCGCCAACTCCTTCGCAAACCCAGTTGAAACAAACTTATTCTCAGTATCTATCATCAATAACTGAATCCCCAAACCCCGAACTTTAGCAGCAATTTCCAACAACTCCTCCTTAATATTCGGTTTCTCATCATCCAATATCGGTTCACCCAACGAACGCGCCAACGGAATATTACCCCGTCCGTCCGTAATAGCCACAATTACCACCTGCCCAACATCACCAGACTGCTTGGCATTCACACCCACTCTCACCGCCTGAGTCAAACCATGCGCCAAAGGCGAACCCCCACCACAAGGCATCTTTTCCAAACGTCGTCGTGCTGTAGTTATCGAACGAGTAGGCGGTAACAAAACCTCCGCTTGTTCCCCCCGAAAAGGAATCAACGACACTTGGTCACGACTCTGATAAGCCTCCGTCAACAACTGCATCACCGCTCCCTTCGCCGACTGCATCCTATTTAACGCCATCGAACCCGAAGCATCAACCACAAACACCACCAAAGCACCAGCCTTTCTTGCCAAACGCTTTGCCCGCATATCAATAGGTTCCACAATCACTTTACGATTTGGCTGACGTTCGCGACGAGACTTCTGATAAGGAGCAGCAGCTCGCAAAGTCGCATCAACCGCAATACGTCTCACCTTACCCTTGGGCAACATCGGCTTCACATAACGCCCCCGGTCTTCAGAAAAAATCACACTCCGACTACCAGACTTACCTTGACGGTTTGCTGTTTGAGCAAACATCAACACACTATCATCTAATACCACTCCCTCCGGGTCAAACAAAAATTCTTCAGGGATACTTGCCTCTTCTTCCTCTGGAGGTTCCGGGTTTTCCTCATCCTCATCCTCATCCTCCTCTTGCTCATCTTGAGACTGGTCTTCTGGTGGTGGTGGTGGAGGTGGCGGTTGTTGCTCCTCTTCTGGAGGGGTTGGCACTATTGTTGCTCGTGGCACAATGACTAATTCCACGGCCCGACGCAAGTCATCAGCATTAATTGTTGTCCTTCCATCCAGTGCTGCTGATGCTTTGGCTACTCGCACAGCAAAAAGTTCTGCTCTATGTCCTTGTACGCCTCCACGAATTGCTTCTTCTACTAAATATTGGATTTGTTCGTTAGTAATGATGACATCTTTGATCCATTCCCTAGCCAAAAGAATCTGAGTTTTGAGATTATCTATATCTTCTGCATATTGTTCGAGAAAAGCTTGGGGAGATTTAGCATAAGCTAATGCTTGTTCTACTGCCTCCACTCGTTGGTCTAAACCTAAAACCATATCTGCTGAGAGAGCGATCGCTATTCTATCTAGCAAATGTTCTCGCAGTGGTCCTTCTTCTGGATTATAGGTAGCGATAAATAGAGGTTGACAAGGGTGTTGAAAACTAATGCCTTCTCGTTCTATTTGATTTCGTCCTTCTGTGAGAACTGTGAGTAATAAATTGGCAATATTGTCGTCCAGCAAATTAATTTCGTCTACATATAATACTCCTCGATGAGCTGATGCTAATAATCCTGGTTGAAAAACAGTTTCTCCCTGTGTGACTGATTTTTCCACATCTACAGAACCTAATAACCGATCCTCTGTTACTCCTAGAGGGACTTGAATAAAAGGTGCAGGTATAACTTCAGTGAGAACTTCTACTGACGTGGGGTCGGCATACTGCTCTAATAGTTGGTCGTCCCATTCTTCGGGATAGTTAGGGTTACAGTTACTAATGGAATTTTGAACAATTTCAATGGGAGGTAGGAGTGAATGTAGCGCTCTGGCCATTACCGATTTGGCAGTACCACGACGGCCAGCAATGGCAACTCCTCCTAATCCTGGATCGACAGCGGTTAACAATAGGGCTAGTTTGATTGCTTCTTGTCCGACTACGGCAGCTAGAGGAAAGTTGATGATGGCGGGAGGGTTTACTACAGGCATAGTTTAAATAGTTTTACTCTTGGTTTTTAGGATATCAAAATAATGGGACATATTTTTCGATCGAGGTTGGCGATCGCGGTAGCGATGCGGAGGATTATTGCTTCAAATGCCAATCCTTATATATATTCTTATTTTAAAGTTACACTTTAATTCAAATATATAGTTGTACATTTGATTTTTTTACTACTGCAAAATAACTTTTAACTAACATTATTAATATTTATATGTAGCATAAGTAATAAAAATATTAAAATGAGGGGTTTCACCCCTTAAAAAGGTTATACTACGTTTAGTAGATGCACCCTGATAGTTATCTGTCCCTTTGCCAATGTTGACAAAGGGGCTTTTTTTTTATGTATGTGGGTGCTGAGTTTAATGAAACTTATGCTTTGTTTAATTTATGATATTTTTTTTTAATTACTCAAGTAGTGGGGTTTACCCCTTGCGGGTGTTATACTACGTTTAGTAGATGCACCCTGATAGTTATTTGTCCCTTGGTCAACATTGACAAAGGGGCTTTTATTTTTTAGATTAGCTATTGAAGAAGGAGGAAGGAAGAAAAAATAGATGGGTACTCAAACCCCAACCAATTGTAAACACCGTGTAGACAGCGGAGTATTAAACTCAAAAAAAAGATAATAAAGTTTTTGCTACATATCCCCTCATTTTTAAGTAGTCAGTAGTTTTTTTTGAGGAGTTAGTCAGTCTAGATAGGATTGATGAACACGGAGGAAGTTCGAGAGTTTGGTAACGCCGTCAATTTAGGCGCGGGGTAGAAAAACGAAAGGCGGTTTCAACCCCCCTGATGAGGGTCGTTGATGTATTCCAAAATCAACGGCTATCCTGACTTTTCCAGTAGTATCATCAAAATAGCTGTGAGTCCATAAACTAGGCAGCTTGCATAATTCAGGAAACTCTTGTCGCAACAATCGAGAAGACCTGCCTTTTAAAGCTTTGAATATTAGCTACTTTAAAAGAAAATAAACCACAAGATTTTGGGTCTAAACGTTTAGCTAAAATTACTGAAAAACGTAATCGTCAGATGGGTAATGCTGTTAACAAAACAGCAAGATTGGTGATTAATCATTGTCTTAAACATGAAATTGCTACAGTCATTTTTGGTTGGAATAAAGAGCAAAAAGAGTCAATTGAATTGGGAACTAAAACCAATCAAAAGTTTGTACAAATTCCTACTCCTAGACTCAAAGAAAGAATCGAGCAACTTTGCAACTTATATGGGTTGCAATTTGTAGAACAATCAGGAGTCCTATACCTGGCAATCATCGTTTTTAGACAATGATTTTCTGCCAAAATATGGTGAAAAACCCGATAACTGGGAACCATCAGGAAAGCGTATTAGGGGAGATTTATATCAATGAAAACTTATTGTATAATTATTAAAGACAATTATTTAGCAAATTAAATTAATTTAATCGTGAAATATTGGCAAGCAAAAAAGTTACCATCAACAGAATTTAAGCGTTTGACAGGGGTAAAAAAACTTTTAGAGTAATGGTTAGTACTGTAAAAACTCAAGAAAAATAAAAAAATAAATCAGGACAAAAGCCAAAATTAATAGTTGAAGACCAAATTTTAATGACTCTTCAAGATTTGAGAGAATATAGAACTTATTATCATATTGGATTGGAATGGAAAATGTCTGAATCTAATGTCTGTCGTATTGTTCATAAAATTGAAAATATCTTAATTAAATCTCGTCAATTTCGACTGCCTGGAAAAAAAGAATTATGGCAAACTCATGCTGAAGAAGAACTGGTAGTGATGGATTTCATGGAAAGTAAAATTGAAAGACCTAAAAAACCGGCAAAAACAGTTTTACAGTGGAAAACAAAGATAACATACACTAAAAACACGATTAGTAATTCAACAAAAAAATGAAAAAATCTTATGTTTAGTCTATGGAAAAGGTATAACTCATGATTTTAAACTATTTAAAAATAGTGGCGTTAAATTTGGGAATTTAATTAAAGTTATCGCTGATAAAGGCGATCAAGGAATAGGTAAAATTTATCAATTAAGTCAAACACCACTCAAGAAAAAGAAAGGGAAGAAGTTAACTTTCATAATAGAAAAAATATAATCGGCAACTGAATCAATTAAGAATTATAGTAGAACATATTAATAGACAACTAAAAATCTTGAAAATTCTCTCTTATCCTTACCGAAATCGTGGTAACAGATTTGGACTAAGAGTGAACTAAATAGCTGGTATTTATAATTATGATTTAGCTAATTAAGTTTGAATTTGAATTTATTAAATATCTAGTAAATTGAACTTTTAATCATTAGCTGAACTTATTTATTTTGGCGATTTTTAATGATTTTGGTTTGTGGCGATCGCCTGTTATTAATTATTCAAAAAAATTGATAAATTCTGGATATCTTATCAAGCAAACTTAGACTAAAAAACAGAAATATACTACAGCACAGTATATTTTTACAATAAGTCTATCAATTTAGTATAGCACACAATCTGTGAAAACCGCAACATTGATTGGTTTTCCCATCCCTCCGCTCCCGCCTTCAGGAGAGTGCGGGTCTTCAACCAACCTTGAGATCAAATACTATTCTTGATTGATTGGCTAAAAAAACCGCTCTATGCTCAAAAAGCAAAAAACGGCTTTAGTACGATGGTTATTTTTAATTGTTTAATGGAGCATATGGGAGTTGAACCCATGTCCAAAATGGCTATTTACTCTTCGCTCATTCACAGGTTTAGCTCTTGTTAACCCTCAGAGCTGGGACCATCCATTATCCCGGATGGCGGGATTCTCTAGTAAGGTCTTAACCAGTAGCTGACCAGAGGCAGTTTACTAGTGCATCCGTTGGGGTTAAGTCTGCAATCCTTAACGGAGTCAAACCACAGACGCTCGAACCTGTAAGAGGTATTTTCGCAATTAAGCTACAGCTACTTGCTTACGAGCAAAAGGTACAATGTTGTTTGCACTTATTATTTTTTGAGTCCGGGATTTGCGAGAGAAGACTCACTCTCGACCTGAATCACAAAGTAGATTTCACCACCCTGTCGAAACCGTTAATGCCCCGTGTTATTATTTTTATCTTACACATTTATTTTAATTTTGACAACTGTTGAATTTAGGAGTCAGGAGTCAGGAGTTAGGAGTCAGGAGTCAGGATTTGAATAAAGCAGAAGGCAGAAGGCAGAAGGCAGGAGTCATATAGAATCCGGTTATATATAGCAATGAGCGCTGGCATCTTTACATATTACATAAATATTGATAATGTAACATAAAAGTAACTGTATGAGCTGTATTTTTCATAAATTAGGCGATCGCTAAAGGTTAAAGTTTTAAGGATGCGTGTAATGGTATTGACAATTTACAGTTTATAGCTTAGGATTCTTTACTTTAATATATTCAAATAAAGTTTGAGTGCTATGGTATATCCTTACAGTCAAGATTTGCGTGAACGGGCTCTTGACCTCATTATTAATGGTATGTCTATCAGTCATGTGAGTCGTTTATTAAATATAAGTCGGCCTACTCTTCATCAATGGCGAGATATA
>NZ_JAAHGU010000083.1:0-32212 GCF_010692685.1 Okeania sp. SIO2F5
GATATTAAGGCAGGGATGTACCCATGAAAAGGGACGTTTAAGAGAGGAGCCGTGATGAGGTGAAAGTCTCACGTCCGGTTCTGAAGACGAGTCGGGTAGGGTAACTTACCTGGCTTAGTTTAACAAAGCTTATGGTTCATGGATGAATTTTTTCTCAATGCGACATACTTTTATTATCGATCCAGATGGGATGTTGCAGGAGATTTTTCTCGGGGTAAGACCGCCTATTCATAGTCAAGAAGTTTTGGCTCGTTTAGATGAGTTGCAGCAGATTTAACTAAGTTAATTAAGTAGGGAGTTATGCACCACTCCCTACTAATTTTAAGTAGCAGATGAATTATTGCTACATATAAGTTTTTTTCCTCTTATACTAATTACTAAAAGTGATGCTATATTGAGGTGAAACTTCCATTGTTAAAAATAATTAATACAGGCATAATCACCTTTTTGATAATTATTAGAAAGAATAAGCTGATTACAGTGAAACCTGCAAAAAATAACGCAGATTTAAGCCTTTCCATACATTTTTTACAAGTATTAAAAATTAAATTATAGTTATTGTATAACATTTTTTTATCCAGATTTTTTTTACTCATAATGTAAAACTGATTTTTTGTTTAAATATAATATTTAGTAGTATATAGTATAACAATTATTACCCTTGGTGAGATACACAAGTTTTCTATTTTAGAGAATAGGGAGTAGGGAATAGGGAAGAGAAAAAAATGCTGTATCTGATGAATATGAGAACCGCTATATCATTTAATTTATAATTAAAAATCAACATCTTTTCCCAAAATAGTCATCATTTTTAAGTTAATCTATTCATCTATAGAAGAGAAATCACTAAAAATTAAAAGTACAAGCTAATTTATGCTGAATTTACTAAATAAAAGATTATTGTGGTACTTAGCATTACCAATAATTGTCATAAATGGTTGGGCTTTGCTCCAAATATTTCAATATTTTGGTCGAATAATTACAATAGCCGTCTCTGCAACCTTACTCTCATTTTTATTAGATTACCCAGTGCTTTTTTTAGAGAAACATAAAGTTAAACGCCCCAGAGCAGTTATTTTAGTATTCTTAGTAGCATTAGTAATTATATTAGTTTTAGGAGTTATTCTAATTCCCTTATTATTAGAGCAACTTACCGGATTTATTGAAAAATTTCCTAGTTGGCTCGCATCAGGAAATCAACAATTAGAATCATTTGACCAATGGGCATATAAGCATAAATTACCGATTAACTTAACCCTTTGGACAAATCAATTTACAAAAAGTTTATCTTCTCAATTGCAAGATATTACAGGAGACATTATTAGTTTTATTGTTAATACATTAGGTAGGATTTTTGATATTTTAATCACCATAATTATCACTTTTTACCTAATGTTACATGGCGATCGCTTATGGGATGGGATATTTAATTGGTTGCCTAATCACCTAGAGATTCATGTACGCAAATCATTAAGACAAAACTTTCAAAATTATTTTATTGGTCAGGCAACATTAGCTTGTTTAATGGGCGTAGCTATGACCATCGGTTTATTATTTCTAGGAACTCCTTTTGGTTTATTATTTGGCATAGGAATTGGTTTAATGACTTTAATTCCTTTTGGTACAGCTTTAGGTGTAACTCTCGTAAGTTTATTAATAACTTTAGAAGATTTTTGGCTAGGTATAAAGGTTTTAATAGTGATAGTTTTAATAGAGCAAGCAATTGAAAACTTTGTTGCTCCTAGAATATTAGGAGGCTTTACTGGTCTTAATCCTGTCTGGATTTTAGTCAGTTTATTAGTAGGGGCACAAGTATGGGGAATTTTGGGTTTATTAATTGCTCTCCCCATAGCAGGTTTTGTCAAAAATACTGTTAATTACCTCCGCTACTATTCAGAATTTGGCGTCGCTGAATCAAGGTATGAAAATAAAAACTGAAGAATCTCAAATTTCATGGTGTAAAAATAGTTTTCTATTTTGCTCTGTATACCTTAACTTTTCTTCCAGAGTCTGCCAATCTTCTTGTTCAATTTGTTGAATAAACTGGTCAATTTGTTCACGAAAAGAATAGAGCGATCGTAACACCTCTCCACTATTATATTTGGCCATCATTAGTCCTAATTCAGGATTACCTCCTCCCACCCTGCTAGTGTCACGGAAGCCAGAACTAGCCAAATCTTGTGTTAACTTGAAAACTGTAGGATTAGCCTCGCTCATACAAGCAAGAATCAAACTAGCACTGGCCATAACAGGCAAATGAGAAATCAAAGCAACAGCTCTATCGTGTTCATAAGGGTCACAAAAGTAAACTTTGCTCTTGAGCATCCTTGCTATTGCCTCAACTTTCTCTATAGACTCTAGGGGAGTATTTTCAGTCGGAGTTAGAACATAAGGTCTATTTTGAAATAAACCCAACTGAGCCACTTCAATACCATTTTCTGCTTTGCCAGCCATGGGGTGTCCACCTACAAAATTAGGCCAAATGTCGGAAACAGCTTCCACAATAGGAGCCTTAACCGAGCCGACATCGGTTAAAATTGTAGTGGGAGAAAGAATTGGAATCAGCTCTTCTAAAGTAGGAATAATAACAGCTATGGGAGTACAAATAAATATTACATCAGCAATAGATAGTAAAGATAGATCCAAACTGGCCTCATCAACAGCCCCAAGAGCGAGTGCCTTTTGACAACTTTGTTCTCGACGAGATACCCCAAGAACATGATAACCTAGGGTTCTTAAATCCAATCCAATTGAGCCACCGATTAAACCTAATCCGACAATACCTATATTAATCATAATTAAATGGGGATTATACCAGGGTGCGCCCTAATGATAATCGAAGAACTTCAAAAAAAATATGCCGCTGGTGAAAGAGACTTTACTGACTTCAATCTTTTTGAGGCCAATCTTAGTGGTATTAATCTCAGTGGTGCAAATCTTAGCGGAGTCAATCTCAGCGTTGCCAACCTCAATGGGGCAAATTTAGCTGATGCTAATCTCAGTAAAGCTAAACTTAATATTACTAAACTTAATGGCGCTCATCTTAGTGGCACTAACTTAAATGATGCCGATCTTAATGTAGCTAATCTAGTTTTAGTTAATCTAAAAAAAGCTCAATTAGTTGCTGCTAAATTGATTAGAGCAGAGCTGATTAGGGCAGAATTAAGTGAGGCTAATCTCTCTTTTGCCGACTTAAGTGGAGCAAGTCTGATAGAAGCTACCCTCAGAAAAACGAATCTTAGTGGTGCCAACTTAAAGGGAGCTAACCTACGCTTTGCTTCTCTAACAGGAGCTAATTTAATAGAAACTAACTTGCAAGGAGTAGATCTTAGTGGTGCTGATCTTAGTGGTGCTGACCTTAGTGGTGCTGAACTCAGACAAACTAATTTGACTGGTGCTAACTTGAATGGAGCTGATTTAAGTGGGGCTAATTTACGTTGGGCTAGTCTGATTGGGGTTAACCTAAAGTGCGCTAATCTTAGTGATGCCAAGCTTAGTGGTGCTGACCTAAGTAGAGCTGACTTGTCCCAGGCTAATCTTTTAAATACTAGCTTAGTTCATGCTGATTTATCAAATGCTTGTTTAATTGAAGTAGATTGGATTGGAGCAGATTTAACAGGTGCAACTTTAACAGGTGCAAAAATTTATGGCGCTTCTCGCTTAGGAATTAAAACAGAAGCAGCAATCTGTGAATGGTTTGATTTGAGTGCTAATGGAGATCGAAGTAAAGTCCATTATCTCAATGCTGAAAAAATAACAAGTTTCTTTCACGAGACTCTTCCTAAAGTGAAAATTATTGTTGATGCTCCCTTAGATAGCTCTAGTCATTATGCTCTAGCAGCAATATATTATCAAATTAGTAAGTATTTACCAGAGCTAAATCAACCACCTTCTATACAAATTAACTCTTGTCGAACAATAATCTCGTTTCAAATGAAAAGCGATAAGAAACTATTTGGTATTGCTTATGCTGCTATTATCGCTTTTAATGATGCTGCTAAGACTCAAGAGAAAATTAGCAATATTATGAAAATGCTTAACTCTCAAGATGTAAACTATTTAACTCCTAGAACGGCTAAAAAAATCCAGCAGCTAACTGCAGTTTTCAACCAATCTATTAAAAAAGTTAATCAAGTTAATAAAGACAAGGAATTACTGAGATTTTGCAACGGAATTAAGTTTTTTCAGACACCAACAAAAATAACTCTTGTTAATTCAAGCAATCAAATTTTTAATGTTTATAATCATCCTACATTTGGTAAGCAAATAGTTAATAAAGTTAGTAAAAATAATGAAGTAGAAACTATCATTCAAGTACCTCAAGCAGAGTCATGTTCCATAAATACAATTATGGATTTCCTTGATGGTTTTCATGACTTTAAATAGTAGTTTACTAATGCAAAATTATTCTTGATAATTATTATCTCAAATATCAAAGTTTTATTCTTAAGAGGGATTTGTTATACTTTCATTAATGCCACCGATAACAGAATAAAATATTTGTTACATTAGCACAATAGATATCTCCGATAATCAAAAATAAAATCAATCCCATACGCATAAATCATCAATTATTTCCCCTCCTGGGAGGGGTTAGGGGTGGGTTCCCTACTCCCTACTCCCTATTTTATGGAGAGGTCTAATAGAAAACTTGTATAGAATACAATGGCTCTAGATTGACTACAAACTTTTTCATAGAAAACCCTGTTTTCTAACAGATATTTATAATTTTTCCCTATTCCCTAAAATCTTGAATTTTGTACTTCACCTAATTGCAAAAAACTATAACATGATAGAGTAAAAAAACTAGACTCCAAATTGATATTAAAAGTCAAAGCAAGATAAATACAGTAAATTACAAGTATATAAAGTACAAAAATTAACAATAAAAATTTTGTGGTCGGACATCTTGCCCGCCACTGGTGTACCTCACTTAGATGAAATCTTTTGTATCTTTATGATTAATGTAGCAGTGTTAATTTAAAATTTGCATAAAATATTTTGGAATTAGGGAAAAGACTGTTCGATTTATTTTCTATTCCTAGATTTTTTACAAATGATTTAAGACTACTATATCCAGAAAATTAATATTGACTTCAAGTTTAACAGTTAACTTGATTAGATTACCTACTTTTGTTTTGTACAAATAACTAATTTAGATAAAAAAATTATATTAAAATTCAGTAGAAAAATATATTTATTCAACTTGACTTAATCAACAACAGATGCCAGAAGAAATATTCAGAAGATTTGAATTAGTCAAAAGATATGCACAAGGGGAAAGAAATTTTACTGCTATCAACCTGACAGAAGTTAACCTCAGTAAGATGAACTTAAGTCAAAGTAATTTCAGTAATGCTACTCTATTTGTCTCTAATCTTAGTGGTGCTAATCTTAGTGAATCAAACTTTAGTAAAGCTAATCTTAATGTAGCTCGCCTGAGCAATGCCAATCTCAACAGGGCAATATTAAACCAAGCAACTTTAAATGTGGCCAATCTAGTCCGAACTAATCTTAGGGAAGCTACATTAGTTAGAGCTACATTAGTTAGAGGAGAATTAGTTAGAGTAGACATGACTCTAGCTAATCTCAACAGAGCAAATCTCAGTGGTGCTGATATGAGAGAAGCTATCCTGACAGAAGCAAACTTAAAGCAAGCTAACCTTAGCAGTGTAAATCTTCGAGTTGCCACAGTAAAAGGAACTAATCTAGAACAAGCTATCCTCCATAGTGCCGATCTAACAAAAGCAGATTTACAAGGAGCTGATTTTACCAATGCTGAATTAAGACAGGCTAATCTAAGTATGGCTAATCTCAGGAATGCCCAGTTCAATGGAGCTAATCTTAGATGGGCTATTCTTAATGGAGCTGACTTAACTAATGCTAACCTGACTAATGTTAAGTTGAGTGGGGCAAATCTTCGTAAAGCAAATTTAACTAATACAAAATTAACTAATGCTAGTTTAGTTCATGCTGATTTAACTGAAGCCAATTTAATTAGAACTGATTTAGTGGGAGTAGATTTATCAGGGGCAATTTTGACTGGGGCAAAACTTTATGAAGTTCCCAGATTAAATATTAAAGCTGATGAAATTGTTTGTGAATGGATTGATACTAGTCCCAAAGGAGATCATAGCCAAGTTTATTATTTTAAATCATCAGCAGAATCTAAAAGATTTTTTAGCCAACAATCTCCAACAGTTCAAATTATTGTTGATTCACCTTTAGACCTAAAAGCTAATGTAGCTCTTGCTACAACCTACTATCATTTGGGTAAGGATTATAATTTTGTTACTCGTCCTCCCACTATTGAAGTTAGTTACCAAAAAACTGTTTTGAATTTTAGAGTAGATAGTGATGAACTGTTATTTATGCTTGCATTTATTGTGATTTTTCCTTTTGCTGATGCTAAAAAAGCTCAAGTTAATGTGATAGAAATTGTCGAAAATATTCCTTTACAAAAAATGAATACCAAAATATTAGAATTGGAAATAAAAATGGAACAGCTTGTCAAAAAAAATCAACGAATCCAAACAATCATTGAGTCGGTTAGGCACAAAATTGCTTTTTTTTCAAGCCCTACTCAATTAATTTTAAATAATTCAAGTGGTCAGAGTTTAGTATTAAGTAGTAATCCAGGCTTTGGTAAAAAAAACTGTCAAAATATAACAGAGCAAACCTTTTCTTTGCCTCCTAAAAATAAGGTAATTGATTTTATCAACAGCTTTTATTATTTGGGTCAAAGTTTGTGATCGAAGTAGAAGTCCATAGATCCCTGCGTAATTTCCTGCGATCGCAAAATGAACCTCAATGGCCTCATAATTTGACGATGGCACGTTTAGTCGCGAGGGCCTTGCGGCTGGGGCGTAGTGCTTTGATTCAAACGGGGTGTCCGCCAGGTAGCCATAATCAACAATATCAGTTAAGCTACCTAGTACCAATTTTAATGTGGCCTCAAAAAACAATATTAGTCGCTCCTCGGCCAGTACAGGAACATTTACTTAGGGTAGAAATTCCTAAGTTGCTTGGAAATAATTCATACAGTAGCTCATCACTGCCCAATAAGCCAATCCAAACCTATCCACAACCAGATTCTGACTTTAATGGACTACTACTAATAACTCCTGAAGCTTGGTTAATTAACCAATGGCCAGATGGGCAGTTTTCTCAAGGTATTCCCACAATTATAGATTGGGCAGACGATCTAGAAACTTGGGTCCAAAATTATTTAACTACCAGTTTTTTATCTGCTGACTGGAATCAACTGATGCAAGTTTACTCCGATGAAGCTGACTTTATTCGTGAAGCCAGGATAAACTTAACACGATCGCTCTTCCAACATCCAGCAAACCCCTACAGTTGCTACTTAATTGAACAAGATGAGGAGCAGATTTTACAAAATCTCATCGAACGTTTGTCATTGACTCCAACAAACAAGGAATTACATCGTAATCATTTGAATAATGATTTTTGGTTGAAGTGGCAAAGCGATGGACAATTAAGGTGGGCAGAAATTCATCGCCAGAGAGGCTCGTTTTCTTTATACTGTACTCCTTGTGATTTATCTGAAGCTCTCTATAATATATGGACTCAACAACCTGTAGTGATTATTGGAGGAGCATTAGACCTAGAGGCCAAAGCTTCTACCTATAGAAAGATGATGGGGTTAGAGGACTTGACCTGCGTTAAATTTTCCCCTGATCGTCGCAATGAGATGATTCAATTATATCTGCCCAATGGTTTGCCGATGCCAAATACACCTAAATTTCAGGAAGCATTAATTCAAGAAATAAGGACTTTATTGTATATCAGTTCTAATGCTGTTGATGGATTAATAGCGATCGTCATTGGAGATGTACCACTTAAAGCTCAAGTGGGCGCTGTTTTGGCCTCTGAATTTGGTTCCCGAGTTCAAGTGGAAACTACTTCTCCTGGAGTACAAGGCATTTTGATTACTGGTTGGGAATTTTGGCAAAAGCATCAAAGGGAATTAAAAGCACCTAAATTATTGATAATTGCCACTTTACCCCTTCCATCTTTGGAAAATCCCTTAGTATCTGGACGAGTAAATTTTTATAAGCAACGGGGTTTAGATTGGTTTAGATTATACCTTTTACCAAAGGCATTACAGGAATTGCAAAGTGCTATTGCCTCTATCAGAGAATCTCAAGGTGTTGTTGCTTTGCTCGATAGTCGTGTAATTCGTCGTAGTTATGGCAAGCAATTTTTAGTAGCTCTTAGTCCTTTTGCCAAGATTGATTACTTAGATACTACATGGTTAACTTGATGAAGTCAGGAGTCAGGAGTCAGGAGTCAGGAGTCAGGAGTCAGGAGTCAGAATATCGATATTTAAGTACATAAATAGACATCTCCAATAATCAAAAATCAAATCAATTATTACACTCTTCAATCAAAAGAGAACTTGGACTCAACCTAGTATTTTTACTCAATTTGACCAGACGTCAAGGGAGTCCTTTTTAGATTTCTTTAATACTACATTTTGAAGTACAGAATGTGGGTTGTAATATAAGCATTTGTGCCATTACAATCATGAATAGCTGAGAAATTTAAGCGAACGGTGAGTAATAAATAGTTATGCGTTGAAAGATGAGAAGTAAGGAGATAAGCAAATGAAGCGAAAGAAAGAGCCGACTGCTGCTGAACTTGGTATTATGACAGGATTCCCACCTCGAGAGGGTAAGTTAGTAAATTCTGTAAACTGGAACAGCTACCCTCTCAACCGCATGGTGCCTATCGAGATTATTGGTGGATCACAAATGACAGGGACGGTTCATATCTTGCGAAAGGTGTATTCGGACAACTGATCTATATCAATCCGAAAGCACAGGTTGTCATTACACGCCATGCATCCGAAAAAGAGACATCTAATAAGCAGAAAACCATAGAGGTGGAAGCGACATTCCAAGCGATCGCAGACTTTTTGTCTAAATAAATGATTTTGAATTGAAACCCATCCTCTGCACGTCAAAATGTAGCACAACAGAAGTATAAAAACCGAGCCACTTATTTTTTTTTGAAAAAAGAGAGGTAAAAATACTCATTTCAGGGTTTGTTCGCGGTGTATCAACCCGAACTTTTTTCAAGTTTTCGGTTTATTCTCATTAAGCTTGACTTATTTATAATAAAAACCCAAATTAAGTTTATCAATTTTTGAATAGTTATAGATAGTATAAACACTTAACACTTTAAGGGATTTGGCGCTCGCTCTCTATGTTTCTCTAATACTACAAGTTGAAGTGCGGAAGATGGGTTATAAGGCTGGTCTTCTTCCAATATTTTGAATAGTAGCTCAATCACCCAATTGATTAAGAACTAATTCTTAAAGTTAACTTTTTTGCTCCTTTCTTAAATAGATTTAACAAAAAAAGTCTATTCTTGTCGAGGCTCACTGTTATGATCTAAATTAAAATCACTTAAATAACTATTGAAATAATTATGGGTGAAGCAAAGCGTCGTAAAGAATCACTAGGAGAACAGTATGGCCAAGAAGCACGGTTTATTTCTTGGTTGCCAATTACTAAAAGTCAAAGTGAGAAATTTATCCAGTTGACTTCAACTGGTGCATGGATTGGTATTGGATTTCTGATTGTTGGCTGGTTAACAGTTAGATTTATTGGTCCTGCTTTTGGATGGTGGCAAATTCAATAATTCCTTATCTATGAAGTTAAGATAACAATTAGAAAAATTTAATAGCTAATAGTTAATTTTTAATTAGCAAGCATTAATAAGAGTATTCTCAGAGTCAAATATTCTAAAATATTTATTTGATCAGATTAATGAGTATTTATTTAGCATCAAGATTAAATCAATTTAAACCTGATACAAATTTTTGACATTTTTAAAATACTAGATAAAATCTGTTATAAAAAATTTTAAATTATGAATAATTTTTGTGACAGTTTGATTTTTGATAAATTTATAGATGTCAAAAACAACTTATTAAAATCAATATTCAAGATAATTTGGCAGTATAAAAACTCTATTCTGTAGAATTTTAATTTACTCTAGGAAAATTCAATTATCACAATCAATAAAATCAATAAGCAAATACATTTTATTGTTGTGAATCCTGATTCAAATTTCAGTATTTTGTCTATAAATAGTTTTCAATATAAATACAATCTAATATCTATAAAAAATCAACAACTCACCTCTAGAAAAGTTTAGATTGAATTGTGTTCCCATTCAAAACTCTTGCTTACAGCTACTTTAATCCACCTGGATACTATTTAACTTATAACCATGATTAATTATTTGTATAATTTTCTGGTTTCAATTCCTCAAATCTCTAATTTTGGAACCTAAATTTAGTGTTTGAGTCTTTGAAAGTAAAGACATAAGGCATAGGTGGATGTTGCTCTTGATACCTTGCTCAAAAATCCTACTTAGTTAACCTAATCAAGTATCTAGTCATTAAAGACTACTCGAGAGATTTGCTAAAAAAATTATTAGGGATATACTTAATGTTCAAAAGCTAAACACCAAATTTTTATAAGACCTTAACAAAGTCTAAAATTTAGGGGTGTGGTGATAGGAGGATAACAGTGTTTCTGAGACTTGCAGAACAACATCGTCAATTTGTACAAGACCTAGTAATGAACTTGCAAGCTCTGGCAATTGTGCTGGAGAATAGAGGATATTTGGCATCTTGTTATACCTGCGGAGGTAAAATGAATAGTGCCTCATTTATGGTCAGCTTGGGAGAGAATCATCTGATTCGCTTTCTAGTATCAGATTATGGTATTACTTGGACAGAGATGCGAGATGATCGTGAACTAATGAAATTAGAAGGAGCTGAAGCAATTAGTCAGTTACAAGAGCTAGCTAATTTACTGAAAAATCAGATTCAGCCTTGTCCAAACTCTACTCAACTTCCCCAGGAAGACTTAAGTCTGAACCAGGTTATCTAATTTATCATAAATGTTGAAAGATCTCGAGCCGTTATCATCTTTAGATTTAATGGTGAGATGAATTTCAACCAGAAAAATATAGGTGCGCACATTTTTGGTGTTATAATCTTGTCAATACCCGTGGGGCAAACGGTTGAATAAAAGCGTACCGCCTGCGCTGAGGTTTCCGAGGGCGTAAAGACGGAGCAAGAAAACTTGTGGAGATGGTCTGACTGGTGTGCAACTCGACTGGTTTGATTTGTTATCTAGTTAAGAATCTGTGTTAGTTTAGCTTTGCGTCAGCACTCGCAAGCATCTACCGTTATAATCTTTGATTTAACACTGAGAGTGTCAATAATTTCCTTCGTTAAACCTTGTGGGTATGACGCTGAGTTTAATCTAAATTACAAATATTAAATAAAGCATTAATCCCCCCTTATAGAGCTATCCCTTATACGGAAATCCTGAAAACCTTGTGGGAAGTATGGGGAGGTTGGGGAGTAAGAATCTTGTCTAGAGTTATCAAAAAAATGTATTTTTCAACCCACTTTTTTTTGGAAAAGCCTCTCAAACACTAATACATAACTTGTCCATTTTGTCAAACTTTATGTTAATAAAATTAATAAGAGATGTTGGTGATGGATAGCTGTTCAAGGGAGGAACAGCTAATCTTGTCTGCTTGTGGAGACGTAAGATATTAATGATCCACCAAAGGAAGAAACTTCAAATTCAGTTTTTAATCTCCCATTATAATCTATGATTTAATGGCGAAGTATAATGGAAACAAATTTAGTATTTCAGATAAATCTCTCTTCAATTCCATCAAGTCTGAGTAGATCGGGAAAATTGTTCTGAAATTTGTATAAAAATTAGCAACTTACCGAATAATTAAGGTTTAAACCCACATTCCGCACCACAAAATGTATTATATAAGAAGGAGTCAGGAGGACCGAGTCAGGAGTCAGAATTTAGGATAAAATCATAGCTGCTGTGATTGAGTAAACAATCAAGCAAGTATTTATGCTTAATTGTTTACTCGGAATTTGATCAACGAAAAAAGTAATTGAGATGATTTGCATAGTATAAATACTTACCAAACTACGGATTTATATACTACTTTTAATATTACAAATTGAAGCGCGGAATGTAGGTTTAAAGCCTCTCCTTTAAAGGAGAAAAAAGCGGTTGAGGGATGGCGAGGTCCCCTCGCCATATCCAATCAACCAAGACAGCGGTCGATCTTCGGAGCTTCCCGTAGGGTGGGATGGCAAGGTCTCCTCGCTGGCCAAGCATCGACCAAGAGAAGAAAAAATTTTCACGCTCCGCGTCAATCCTCTTCTTTTCAAGGAGATATAATTATAGCGCTGCGCGCAGGCAACAGCTCATCTGGCAACAGGCAACAGGGGGAATAAAAATCTGTTTGCGCAAGCATTCCGTAGGAATCATATAAGACTTTTAGCTATTGGACAATTCCTGCAATTTGTAAATATGCCAGCGCACATTGCTATATTAATTGCTAATTATTAATTGTTGAAAATATCTGTAATTCAGAGAGGAAAAGCTACTTAAGTTGTATTTCGCTAAATCTAGCTTGAACAGATGTTAATCTAGAAATAGATAAATCACAAATTTAACATTAGCCAGACAAAAGCTACTACTAAATTAGACAAGTCTGGTGGTAATAGAGGAGAGTTGATTGCAAACTATGAGTCTTCTAGAGTCTCAATGGCAACATTTTTTCGTAGACACTAATAATGTACGGCTACATTATGTTACTCAAGGCGAAGGAGAGTTAGTTATACTCCTTCATGGGTTCCCTGAATTTTGGTATTCTTGGCGCTATCAAATGCCTGCATTGGCCCGTCATTTCAAGGTTGTAGTTCCAGATTTACGGGGATATAATGATTCAGACAAACCAGATAATGGCTATGACCTAGATACTTTAGCTGCTGATATTCGGGGACTAATTGAACGTTTGGGTTATGTTAAAGCACATATTGTTGGCCATGATTGGGGAGGGGCGATCGCCTGGCATCTAGCTGAAAAATTTCCTCAATACTTGAACCGTCTAGCAATCTTGAATGCAGCTCATCCACAAAAACTGATTCAAGAACTGGCAGGAAATGTAGATCAAATACGCAGAAGTTGGTATATATTCGCTTTTCAAGTTCCTGGTATTCCAGAATGGCTGATTCAGCAAAATTTAAGAGAGTTTATTAAAGGGGTTTTTCAAGGACAAGCTATTCGCAAAAGTGTCTTTACTACTGAAATTACTCAAATTTATCAGGCAGCTCTGGAAAAACCAGGAGCGCTAGTATCCGCAATTAATCACTATCGTCAATTTCTTTTACCTCAAAACTGGCTAAAGAGCTTTAATCCTAAGCCATCATTAATTACAGCACCAACTTTAATTTTATGGGGAAAAGAAGATTCTTTTTTAAGTCAAAAACTTACAGAAGGTTTAGATAAACTAATAGCAGCTCCCTTTTGGTTAAAAGTTATCCCTGAATGTGGCCACTGGATTCAGCAGGAAGTACCTCATACAGTGAATAGAGAGTTGCTTGATTTTTTAAGGAAGAAATAATTTATAGCAGGGAACAGGGAATAGGGAACAGTAGAAAAAATATTTCCCTGTCTAAAGTTGTCTATGTCCGCCTTTTATCTGTCTATTGCAACTATTGACAAATTTAGTTAAATGTCGCTATAAATATCAAAAATAGGGCGGTAGGGCATTCCGTCCTTAAAGCTCGTGGAGTCCGACGGGATACCGGGACTACGAAACGAGAAGCTCACACTATAGCATCAGCTTAGTGTGGGAGATGTCACCAAAAAGCAAAAAAATCATAGTTGCATAATTTGTAGATTTATCATAATAAAATAACTGCAACTATGAAATATTTACTCTTCTGCTAATAAAATTTACTCTTCTTCCAAAACTTCTATTTCACCTTCTTCCTCTTCCATATCATCAGGTCGTGCCACAGAATTAGCAGAAACCAAAGCACCATGATTTAACTTTTCCCGAACTTGCTGTTCAACTTTTTTGGCAAAATCAGGATTTTCTTCCATATAAGCGATCGCCTTTTCTCTACCCTGAGCAAAATTACTTCCTCCGTAGCTATACCAAGCACCTTTACGCTTAATTACATCTGTCTCTTCAGCTAGGTCAATAATACAACCGAAACTAGAAATTCCTTTACCAAAAATAATATCAAATTCAGCAATACGGAATGGAGGGGCAACCTTATTTTTAGCAACTTTTACCTTAACATGAATACCATATTCCTCTGAAGATTTTTTCAGAGTTTGTGTACGACGAATATCAAGTCTTACCGAAGAATAAAACTTAAGAGCATTACCACCAGTAGTAGTTTCTGGATTACCATACACAACACCGATTTTTTGTCGAAGTTGGTTGAGAAAGACAACTGTACAACCAGACTTACCAATATTACCTGTAATTTTTCGTAACGCTTGACTCATTAAACGAGCTTGAAGACCCATGTGAGAATCTCCCATGTCCCCCTCAATTTCAGCTCTAGGAACTAATGCTGCTACCGAGTCAACAACCACAATATCAACAGCTACAGATCGAACCAGGTGATCCACTACCTCCAAACCCATCTCCCCAGTATCAGGTTGGGATACCAGTAAATTTTCGATATCTACCCCTAATGCAGCAGCATAAGTGGGGTCAAGAGCGTGTTCCGCATCTACAAAAGCTGCAATACCTCCTGTTTTCTGAATTTCGGCGATCGCGTGTAAAGCAAGGGTAGTTTTCCCCGAACTTTCTGGGCCATAAATTTCAATAACTCTGCCCTTGGGTAAGCCACCTCCCAATGCTAAGTCTAAAGTCAATGCCCCACTAGGAATTGTTTCCACCTTCATGCGGGTAGCATCTCCCAAACGGACAATTGACCCTTTACCAAAACTTTTTTCTATAGTTTTCAGGACTGAATCTAAAGCTTTTTGTTTTTCTTTGTTATCTGTAGCTGAAGCCATGTATTTTTTTCCCAACTTAACACTAGACATTGACATTCTCTGAGGCTAAACCCCTAGCTATAGCCTGAGATTTTGAAGATACTTGGGGTAGCTAACTGCTAGACCCACTACTCTACACTTTAGATTAAGAGAGCCAAAACCTTCCTATTTTCGATTTCACGAAAACTAAGCTGTGCGAAACATACCATACTCAGTCACCTTATTCTCTAGGATTAAGGCCACTGTCGATGGACACGGCCAAGGTTCTACTCTAAAAAATATCCGTGTCACAAAACCCATAGCTTTACTTAATTTTCTAGGTATATTTTATTTACCATAGTCTCCAGAGGCTGCTAGTAAACGAAAACCTCTACATAATGGCTACCCAAGTTAATCAATGTAGTTTTGCATACTGCATAATAGTAGCATTTTTAATTTTCTATGATTAGATAATACATATAAATATTATTCAGATGCTTCTATTATAATTTTTATAACATTTTTACTTATATAAACAAGGATTATTTGTAGCAATAATAAAAAAAAATGTTGAAGCTTATTGGCTGTCTTGCTCTTTCTCAGCAATTATTTGTGCTATCTTATACTTAGTAATATAGTCAGGGTTAGTGTATAAATTATTACTCTAGACACTTAAGATAGTGTAAATCAATATTTCAGTTAGCTAATACATCTGAGTAAATTTTTAGTCATCAACATTATATAGATAATGGCAAAAAATATTCCTTTCGTTGACCTCAAGCTCCAACATCAACCACTAAAAACAGAACTAGAAAATTCCATCCAGGCAGTATTAGAGAGAGGAGACTTTATACTTGGTCAGGCAGTAGAAAAATTTGAGTATTCATTTGCAGAAGCTTGTGGAGTTAAAAATGCTATTGGAGTTGCTTGTGGAACGGATGCCATAACACTAGGACTTCAAGCTTGTGGTATTGGTGCGGGTGATGAAGTAATTTTACCTGCTAATACATTTATCGCCACATTAATTGGGGTACTTCATGCTGGTGCTATCCCCGTTCTAGTGGACTGTAATCTTGACAATGCCTTAATTGACTTAGAAGCAGCTCAAAAGGCCGTCACCTCCAAGACTAAGGTAATATTACCAGTACATCTTTACGGTCAAATGGTAGCTCCTAGTAAATTACAAGACTTTGCTCAAGCTAACAATTTGATTATATTTGAAGATGCAGCCCAAGCTCATTTGGCACAAACAGAAGGATATCGTGCTGGAAGCATAGGAACAGCTGCTGCATTTAGCTTTTATCCAAGTAAAAATTTAGGTTGCTTTGGTAATGGAGGAATGGTTATTACTAACGATTCGGTGGTGGCGGATAAAATGCGAATTCTCCGTAATTATGGCGCACCGTGTAAATATGTTCATGAGGAAGTAGGTACTAACAGTAGGTTAGACACCTTACAAGCTGCAGTACTAAATGTCAAGCTTCCTTATTTAGAGAGCTGGAATAGCGATCGTAACCAAGCAGCTCAAAAATATGATAGCCTTCTCAATCCAATGAAAGAAAAAGGTATTATTCCCATACAGAATTTGAGTGGGAGTGGGCATATTTATCACTTATATGTGATTCGAGTCACCGACAAATCTCCCATTAACCGGGATACCCTAAAAGAGAAATTAACAGCCGAAGGTATTTCTGTTGGTATACATTATCCTATACCCTGTCATCTCCAACCAGCCTATAAAAATTTAGGCTATAAACAAGGAGATTTTCCCAATAGTGAAATTCTCAGTCAACAGATTTTATCCCTACCTATGTATCCTGTCATTAGTGAAGAACAAATTAATCAAGTTGTTGAGACAATTAGTAAGAGCTGATTTGTAAACTTAGCTAAAACCCTTATGTCATCTAACTATCAGGGATTTAGGTATTATTGGGCTATAACTCCAAAAACCTTTGTATTGCAAGGAATTCAGCCTCTTAATATTTACTTGATAAATCAGCTCTAAAATAGTTAATTAATAACTGTTAATTTAATTGATTTTAAAATTCAGGGTCTTCTCAGAAAAATATCACCTAAAAACAATTAATTTTAGCTATAAAATTGAGGAAAAAGTAGAATAAATAATAAGATGAGAAGCATCTTATTTTTGCTATCTCCAAATATTAATTATCCAAAAATTAAATTTAAAAAGTATTTCCTGACGGAATGCTCTGCAGGAGCTGCACTAACGCAAACAGCGAGTGATTTATACTGAAATCGAGAGAAATGTAATTAAAAAGGTGATTTCAACCCGACCTAATAGCTGAAAGCTAGTTAAACTTGTGAAGTTTTCTTTCAAAGATTCATATCTGTCTAAAACTTTAATCTTTTGAATTAATATCAATAACACTAAAAAATATGCAAACTCGCCAAAAATTTCCCATTGCTATTGAACAGAACATACTCACAATAGCGATCGCTGCCTTAGTATTTCTAATATATATTCCTCTAATCATCTATTGGTATGATGGCTGGCTAAATAAAAGTATAAGTATAGAACATGAATACTTTAGTCATGGAATAATAGGTCTACCTTTTGCTGGTTATATTGTTTGGAATAATCGTCATAAATGGCAAGAATTACCCAATATTTTTCACCCATTGGGAGGCATATTATTAGGACTTGCAGGAGCTTGGTATGTAAGTGGTATCCCAGACCTGATTAACTTATCTTTTCCATTAATACTAGCAGGAATTTGTCTTTGGTTTAAAGGGATTCCTGGATTAAAATTAATGGTTATACCGCTAATTTTCGTTTTGCTTGCTAGTCCTAACCATATTCCTTATCTAATAGAACCTTATGCCTTGCCTCTACAAAAATTTATTGCTGCAGTAGCTGGCTTCATTTTAACACAATTAAATATGGATGTTACTGTAGAACAAATATATCTATATGTAGGGGGAAGAATTGTCGAAGTTGCCCCTCATTGTGCAGGTTTAAAAATGTTATTCACCAGTCTCTATGTTTCACTAATGCTACTTTACTGGACTGGTGCTATAGCTAGTCGTGTTAAAACAATTTTTTTACTTTCTAGTGCAACAGTGGTTAGCGTCAGTGCAAATATTATCAGAAACACTATACTAACAATTTTTCATGGTACAGGTCAAGATGAAGCTTTTCATTGGCTGCATGATGGATGGGGTGGAGATATGTATTCTGCTTGTATGTTGGGTTTATTAGTTTTGATGATGAATTGGATAGACAGTCATTTGACAACATCAGTTGAACCTGCAAATCATGCTGATGCATAAAGTTATTTATTGAGTCTAGCTTTGAGATTTATCTTAACTAAAATAAATGTCAAAAAATCAATAAAGTTTTCTTTTATTTTATATTTTTATTTATGGGTTTAATAGCCTACAGTCACCTTTACTGTCTACAATTGGTTAGGGTTTGTAGACAGGAAGTCCGTTGTTCAAGACTATCCCCATTTACTTTCTTTTTCTTCCTTCTCAACTTCTTCCTTCTTCAATATTTTTATTTATGGGTTTAATAGCCTACAGTCACCTTTACTGTCTACAATTGGTTAGGGTTTGTAGACAGGAAGTCCGTTGTTCAAGACTATCCCCATTTACTTTCTTTTTCTTCCTTCTCAACTTCTTCCTTCTTCAATATGGTTTATAGTTTAAAAAATCTCCAAAAGTATCAATTCCCACAAATAGTATTACTGGTATTTCTTTTAATCATTTTAGTAGTAGGTACTTTACCAGGTTATGTAGCAGGAAAATGGTCATGGGAAAATACCGCTAAAATTACTAATCTTAAAAGCTTAAAACAAATAAGAAAAGATGGATTAACTATTCCTGATTTGACAACAACATCTCATCAAGAAATAACAATTGCCGATCATAAATGGTTGCTTCAAAAAATTGACTATGAAAATAAATCTGTCACTTTGTTACTTTTAACTCAAAATGGATCAAAAGACCAGCCTCAAGTAGAATGGATGGATATAAATGGGTATTATCGTTGGAAGACTGATTCGTACAAGCGAGTTAGTTTTACCTCACAGACACCTGATGGAGATAGCATTACAGACTCAGGAAAACAAAATAAATCAGATATAGAAGCTAGATTTTTTAGGAGTTGGACAAATAAACAAACCTATGCAGTTATGCAATGGTACGCCTGGCCTGGAGGTGGTAGTCCAAAACCTGGTGATTGGTTTTGGACCGATAGACTAGCTATGGTATCTCGGAATCGCGTGCCTTGGGTAGCAGTAAATATTTTATTTCCAATTGAACCTTTAGGAGATATTGACCCCTATTTGCCACAACTAACATCTATTGGACAAAAAATTCAAGCATCATTATTAACAAAAGAAGCATTCAAATAATCTGCCAATAGATAGTTAGTGATCGAGATTTCATCAGATAGTAATATAGCCAAAAATTTGGCGTTGATAATTGGTAAGATAATTTTCTACTAGGGGTGATACCCATCACTTAATTTGGTAAAATATTTTAGAGGTATCAGAAACAGACTACTCTTAAAGTTTCATCTCTTGATTTACCAACGCCAAAAATTTAACCACCCGACTAGGAAAACTTAATCAGATTAAGCTACTTTAAACCCTATGATTAACCGCCATTATCAAAAGTTAATTTCTTTATTTTTAGGCAGTTTCTACTCTAGTGCAGTAACTATTTCCTTAGCAACTCTAGTTTTTCCCAAAAGAGCTTATGGACAAATCCAATTACCAAATAACTCTCAGCAAAATATTTCACAGCTTAAAGCACCATCCATAGGTTCCCCCCCCTTAAATCCGAATTTTGACTCAGACCCAGATTTACGATTAAAACGTTACTTACTGGGACCAGGAGACCAACTGTCGATTCAAGTTCAGAGATTTCCAGACCTGAATGTAGCGACAACTATTGGTCCGGAAGGTACTATTCAAATACCTTTAGTAGGAACAGTGCTGTTGCAAGATTTGACAATATTAGAAGCAATAGCAAAAATCACCTCTGAATTAAATCAATTTATTATTAATCCAGAAGTATCCATATCCTTAGTTGTTCAACGTCCTGTCCGAGTCACGATCGCCGGAGAAATCACTAGACCAGGCTATTATCCAGTAGGAGGAAATTATCAAATTTCAGATGCTTTAAATGCAGCAGGTGGTACCACTTTTACGGCAGACCTGCGAAATGTAGAAGTGCGTAGAACTTTAGCTGATGGATCTGTAGTTGCTCAGGGAGTTGATATTTTAACCCCATTACAGATGGGTGGTTCACCTCCCGATCTGCGTCTAGAAGATGGAGATGTAGTGATTGTACCTTATCAGACTTCTATTACAGCCCAAGATAGCGATCGAGAATTACTAACTAACTATAGCCAAGCAGGTCCATTAGCTACTGGTATTGTGACTGTGAATGGGGAAGTAGAAAGACCTGGTTATTATCAGGCAAATCAAGTATCTTCTGCTTTACTCGCTGCTGGTGGTGCATCTCTAACTGCTGATCTACGAAGCATTTTAGTACGTAGGAAATTAAGTGATGGTAGTGTCGTTGAAGAAACAATAGACTTATATACTCCCTTGCAAAATTCTACGGAGTTGCCTAATATTCTTCTCAAGGATGGGGATGCTGTAATTGTACCTACATTAAAACCAGGCTCGGATTTTGGTTATGATCGCGATCTAGTGGGGAAATCGACTTTGAGCCAACAGCAGATTACTATTCGTATTTTTAGTAATCCTAACGATGCCCTTGCTACTACTAATCTTCCGAACGGTAGTAGATTAATAGATATTCTCAATGGTATAGAATTAGATTCAGCCAATTTGGAAGAAATTAATTTGATTCGATTTGATCGGGAAACAAGAAAAATAGTTAGACGTGAACTTAATGGTAAAGAAGCAATATTTGGCGATAGTTCTCAAAATATTTTACTTCAGAATGAGGATATAATTGTTATTGATAGGACATGGATAGGTAATATTACCAATTTATTTGAGAAGTATACACTTCCGATCAGAAGTTCCCTGGAATTTCTCCTGTTTTTCCGGGCTTTGGAACAAGATACTTCTAATGTGTTCTTCGGTGGAGGTAATGGTAATAATGGGAATAGAAACAGGAATAATAATTAATCATAATCAATAATTGATGATAATTAGGCAGAGGTAAACAATAGAATAACTAGCTAATATCGAATAAAATGTTAAACAGAGCCAAGACTAAAAAAATCATTTCTAAATATATTAATAAATACTAGATTATGGCTATACCAATTATTAAACGCTATTTGATGGCTTTAGGACTATACAAGTGGGTAGGAGTAGCAACTTTCACTGTAGCAGTAGGTGTTTCAGGAATAATTGCTTTGCAGCCAAATCCAGAAACAAAAAGTACAATTCTAGGTACATTGAGGAAAATTAGTCCTGTTTTACTATTTTCTGAGACTGCTGCTCAAATCCAACAAAACGCTCAAGCAGTTACTCCAGAAATACTACTGAATGATGAAGTTAGACAGGCAGTAGCAGAAAAAGTATTGGTAGATCCAAGGAAACTCAAAGGAGCAACATTTGTTTTACAAGAAGAGATCTTCTATTTATCTTATGAAGATACAGATAAAGAAAAAGCTGTAGAAATAGTAGATGCTCTTATGGAACAAATAGTGGAGCAAAGCCGAAAAATTAATACTACATCTCAAAGAGCAATTATTGATGAAGTCAGAAAACGTTTACCCGCAGCAGTTGAAGAATTGAGAAAAGCTCAACAACAGCAACAGAAATTTGAGAGAGAAGAGGAAGCATTACTGGTTACAGCAAGGGCAGCAGCTTTACCAGGGGCGATCGCAGGTAGCCGACAACAACAAACTCAGATTAAACTTGAGTTAGATGGGGTAGAAGCTCAGATTAAGAGTTTAGAAGAGCAGTTAGGGTTAACTGCAGATCAAGCTTATGTAGCACGGGCACTCGCTGCTGATCCAATTATAGCAAATCTCCGAGTGCAGTTGTATCAAGTAGAAAATCAGTTAGATAAGTTATTATTAGATTTTACAGAAGAATATCCACCTGTAGTTGAGTTGCGTAGGCAAAAACAAGTTGCAGAACAACAACTACAGCAACGTGCGGCAGAAGTTTTAGGGGGTAATGGGATAGCAGCACCATTGAGAAAGGTAGAGCAAATTCGAGTAGATGCTTCTTTAGACCCCACAAGACAACAGTTAGCAGAAGCCTTAATAGCTCTGAAAACTCAGCAGGAGCAACTACAAAGACAACTAGAAACAACAATTCAAACTGAGCAAGAATTGCTAGCTGAGTATGCGACTATTCCGAATAAGCAATTAAAATTAACTCAGTTGCAAGAAGAAGTTGCCATCAAAAAGTCTCGTTTGGATAAGATGCGAGCAACTTTAGAAGATGCTGAAGCCGCTGAGGCAGAAATAATTAGCAGTCTAGCTATTGCTGAGAAAGCTGCTGTTTTCAAGGAGGGTGAACCAGGAGGAGAAAAAAGTATGCCTTTGATGTTGGCAATAGGGGGACTAGCAGGCATAGTTGTTGGTGGAGGCTTAATTTTTGTTTTGGGAATGCTTTCTGGCAAGTTCTATTCTTGGGAAGAAATTCAAACAGCATTGAAGGAAAAAGATGTACCATTGTTGGGTTTGTTGCCAGATGTAATATTTTTTGACGATATGGATGCAAAGGAAATGCCTTTATTAGTTGAGCATAATTCTCCTTATCTTGAATCTTATGAAAAGTTACGGACAAATTTACAACGTCAAGGAACTAAACCTGTGAAAGTTTTGCTGTTGAGCAGTGGAGAAAAAGGGGAGGGTAAAACATTTTGTGCTTATAATTTAGCGATCGCTGCTGCACGAGCAGGTCGGCGGACACTTTTAATAGAGACAGACTTAAGAACTCCTTCAAAAGTTCAATCTCTTAAAATTGTTCCCGAACCACAAAGAACTTTTGAACCGCTTCGTTATTACAGTGATATCAGTAATTGTATCAAACAAGTTCCAGAGGTAGAAAATTTCTATGTCATCCCTAGTCCCGGTCCTGTGAAACAAGCAGGAGGTATTATTGAATCAAGTGAGATGAAAAGGTTACTTTCAGATTCGCGACATCGTTTTGATTTTGTTATCCTTGACTCTCCTTGCATAAGTAAAAACAATGATGCTTTGATGTTAGAACCTTATACTGATGGCATGATTATTGTAACTAGGCCAAATTTCACTATGTCAGGTGTACTAACAGAGGTCATAGAACAGTTAACAGGTGATGATGAAGAAGAATCTGATAAATATATTCCTAAGCTTTTGGGGGTTGTGGTCAACGCTGCTGATATTCCAATGGAATATCCATTGGAACAATTTGATGATTTGGATATACCCGAACCACAGCTCGCTGACTCACGGAGAATATCTAGTCTGAACACTGGAGTGGGAACATTGACACAGGTTCGCGATCGATAACGACTTTATTTACTCTCTTTCCTGCGCTTCTTTCGCTATGAAGCGGCTTTGTTCCATGAAAGTGGCGATCGCAAGCCAACGCTGTTGTTGGAGTTATAGCAATGAGCGCTGGTATATTTACAAATTGTAGTAGGGGCAAAAGAGCTAGAAGTCTTATATGATCGGCAATTTATTCCCCCTGTTCCCTGTTCCCTGTTCCCTGTTCCCTGTTCCCTGCGCACAGCGCTATAACTAGATTTCAACTTTGTAGCTCTTAGACTTACCTTTTTAAATCATACGGTTAAGCATGACACATTGTACGAATAATATCATGTCCGCAGTTTATCATTTGTGTAAAACCAAGGGTGAATATCTACAGGAAATTTACGTTTTTTCAAGCTTTTAAGCCTTCTTCCCTCTCTCCTAGATAACTAAAACCTTCCTCCTTCTTCCTTCTTCCTTACCTTCACGCTTACAATACCGATGCTACCGGACATGATATAAATCTAGTTCCATCAAGGTAAATATAGATTCCAAAAAGCCCTCTGTTTGTCGTCCTGGCATACTATAAATGGCGTTGTCAGAAAAGAAGATAATTCAGAGAATGATCAGCGTCTAGAGCTCAAGGAGAGATGTCATGGAATGTCCAGAATGCCACAGCCACCACATCCATAAAAATGGTCACGCGAAAAGGTAAGCAAAATTATATCTGTGTCAAGTGTGGCCGTCAGTTGCTCACAGAATATCAACATAGAGGATACAGTAATGATCTCAAGCGCAACTGCTGGAAAAAGTATGTTAATGGCATGGGTTTTCGTGCCATAGAGAGAATTACAGGAGTTTCACGCACAACGATTATGGACGGGGTTAAACTCGTGGGAACACTTCTACCAGATGCTTACGAGCGCAGAAACTATCCCAGAGGTAGGAGAATTGGAGCAACTGGAAACCTTTGTTGGAAAAAAAAATCAAATCTGGCAGAGGAGCTGCTGTAGAGCATTTTCCCACCGGGATTTTAGGTTGGGTAGTAGGTAGGGTTTGCGCTCATAAAGTCTGTTGGTGGGGGTAGGAGACAGGAGACAGGAGAAATGGGGATGAGCGAGGAGGTAGTAGTAAAAATTGTCCCTTTATTTTTCTGCCATAATCATCCCAAAATACTAGCATGCATGAGCTCCCTAGACCGAAAAGCTTGCACTTTGTTAAAGACAAAAAAAGGCAGCAAACCAATATCAGTCAATGCTTTGATATTTAATCAGCAAGCCCTAGGTAACCATAGTGCAGAAACATTTATGGTACTATGGCAGACTATTTCCTGGTGGCAATGTTACTTTTGGGTGAGGGATGGTAATCCAGTTGATCGCAAATTTATTCCAGCAGGAGATCAGATTGTGAGCAAGACTTACATGACTGGTGTAGAGGGAGAAAATACACGCGCTACGTCATTACTGAGCTATGTTAGATGGCAATGTGCGCTGGCATATTTACAAATTACAAGAGGTGTCCAATAGCTAAAAGTCTTGTATTATCGGTCTTTTATTCCCCCTTCCGGAGCTGTTGCCAGATGAGCTGTTGCCTGCGCACAGCGCTATACATCGCAAAACCTTGTGCTATTCCAAGTCTGTTGAAATGTTAAAGCACTCAATTGACTACTGATTCATTACCTTAAGTTGAAAGAAATCCCTGTTCCCACCCTGTCCCTATAATTCATCCTTTAATCTGACAACGCCCTATAATATAAATAGATTGTAGTGTCACCATTAATTCAATTGCCACATTCATTACTGTATAACTATATACATTTAGATGCTCCTCTAAGCCCAGTCTTCCTTTGATTCAACCATTGCCCTATTACCTCTGGAGATAACCAAAATGTCAAACTCCCCCTCTGTTTTAAGGACACATCATATTCAGACCAGTTGCTGAGGAGGTACTTTAGACTGAAACTTGGACTTGGAATTACTCATGTCTACGTTGATGTAGGTTTTTTGTGCCACGCACTTTTATTTTTACCCTATTTCCTTTCTTTGTGCAACAAAGCCCTATGAAGCTTTAAGTATTTATTCTGGCGAGGAAAATAATCCTAATAAAGGACCTAGAATAGCTCCAAAGACAAAGCCTCCAGCATGAGCCCAATAAGCTATACCACCTGCTTCCATGCCAATATTGGCTGGTGCATTAAGACTAGCAACACCATAAAATGCTTGCTGCAAAAACCAAAAACCTAGGAAAAAAAATGCTGGAATACGAACGGTGGTAATAAAAAATCCTATGGGTAATAATGTGAGAACCTTAGCTTTGGGAAATCTGAGAATATATGCTCCCATAACACCAGCGATCGCTCCACTTGCACCCAAGGTGGGAATAGCTGAACCGGATGAGAAAAACCACTGGGATAAAGATGCTAGTACACCACAAGCGAGATAAAAAATTAAAAATTTCACATGACCTAAACAGTCTTCTACATTATTGCCAAAAATCCAGAGGAATAGCATATTTCCACCCAAATGCAACCATCCTCCATGTAGAAACTGAGAACTGAATAAAGTTAGCCACTCAGGAAATTGGGAAGTTGGCAGTGGAACTGAACAAGTATTGCTGAGTTGACAAGGAACTACAGCCCAAGAATAAAAAAACTGCCTAAGTTGAATATCTGACAAACTAATCTCGTACAAAAATAATAGGACATTAGTTACAATTAAGCCGTATACTACAAAGGCTGTTTTGCTAGTAGGGTTTTCGTCGTTTAGTGGAACCACAGTTATCTTTCCTGTTTTGCAACTTGTTAACTAATAATAGTCGTGTCTATACCACTATGTTCTTCTTTCCTACTTCTATATATCAGGACTTACCTAGAGCTACTGTATCTGATAGGGGTGAACGGCCGTTCCCATCTACAGATGGTGTATGATTTGATATTTTGCGCAAGTCCTGTATATTTTAATTTTATTGAAACTTTTTAGATAGAAGTTAAAAGTATTTACAATTATTAGACATCTCCAATAATAAAAAATAAAATCAATTATCCCACATAAATTATCAATTATTTCCCCTTAATCCCTACTCTCTACCCCCTTTTCTGGAGATTTCTATTTGAATTGAAATTAATACACCACTTTTTCTTCTCAACTATCAATTGTTGAGTCTTACAATCTACATCCTAGGCTATAAGTTGTAAATAAACGAGGGCGAAGCGCTATAGTGATTTAAGGAGGGTGTTTTTTAATTTGTCAGTAAGGATATTAGTCTGAAGTTTTCTAGAACGATGTCAATTTTGTTCAACTCCTTGTGCTCCCCAAGCAGGAGCTTTTTGTGCAGCTCTCAAAATAAATGCGCCCATCTGTTCTACTTCAGCTTGGGACATCCAGTTTTCGGTAACTTGACGACAAAAATAAGTATAATCACTACCGTCATATATCATAGGGTCTCTGAAGAAAGCAACTAAATTATTAATATTATCTCGTGGTGGTGTTGCTCCTTCTAAGTTTTTGAGGGATAGAGATATTGGAGGGTTGACTAAATTTGCTCCTCCTACATGACAGTTAAGGCAATTTTTGGCAAAAATTTGTTTGCCTGTGGATAAATCTTCAGCAGAAAATTTCTTTGTTTCTCCTTGTTCATTTAGTTTAATTTCTACTGGTTGTTTAGCGTCTAAATATCTGTTTACATAGGAATCTACAGCAGCTTCGGCTGATTGAGTATCAAAAATTATTACTTGAATAATAATTAATATAGCTAGCAGAAAACGAATCAGTAATGATTTATTTAACATACTATTTTTCTAACTTTAATTAAGTACAAATCTAGAATAAAAAATAATCGATTTTAGATTAGGGTTTAATGAAGAAAAAAACAATTTTTTTGTCTCCCATCAAAAAACCAATAATCTAAAATCATTAGTCAATATTTCAAAGAAAAAGGAATTTTAACGGAAGATTTTGCCGCCGCCCCATTGTTTGCCTAAAACTTTAGGCTGTACGAGAATATAACCAGCGATCGCATATAAATCATCCTCTGTGAGATTTCTCATTTCTGGATAAATATCGGCACTCTTTATGCTGGGGTGAAACTCAAATATCTCAACCTCCCCATCATAGGTAGTAGGATTTATCATGTAGTCTATGAGACCTTCTATGTTATCTCGTGGCGGATAGGCCAAAGCTAAAGCTTCTGGACCAAGACCAATATCAGGATTAGTTTTGGTTATCCCTCCGACATGGCACTGGGAGCAAACATTATTAAATTCGCGCTTGCCTCTGGCATATTCCTTAATCTTAAGTACAACTTTTTCACCTTCATCATTCAGAGGTAGAGTCCGGTCGTTATCTGTTAATTCGGCGGCTGTGGCTATGTTAACGAACGTTTGAAACGTCAGAAATACAATGGCAACTACAGCTATGAAAAATTTTTTCAACATTCTTCTCCTTAAAACTGGCAAGTTAATCAACTAACACAGATACATTTATTACTTCAGATTTACTGAACTTTGATCTAATTTTTATTTATCAGTGGTCATGTGTCAATTCGTCAAGTATTTATCAACTCCGATCAAGAATTAGATTTTTGTTCTTGGGCTAATAAATGAGACATGATTGCTTTAGCATCCTCTAAGGCCAAACGGGTCTGAGAGTGTTTATAAGAAATTCCCATTTGGTCACAAAGACGAAGTACCTCGTCTACATGGACATTAAAATCTTCTGCTATTTCCTGGATTGATATATCTGCGAAACCCATAACATTTCTTCAATTCATAAATAATTAAAAAAAATCCCTTGAAGCACTCAAAATCTAATTCTGAGGCATAGTTTGAATTTTATTGTCATTTGTAATGGAATTATGTTGTTCTGCCTGAAAGGGTAAATGGCAGTATGGCCCTGCTTCTAATGACTTAGTAGAAGTAGGAGCAGCAGGATGAATTTTATGAAGGCGAATTAACTGAGCCAGAGTTTTCTTTAACTGAGTACGAGGTACTATTATGTCTATAAAACCATGTGCCAATAGATATTCAGAGGTTTGAAAGTTTTCAGGTAGCTTTTCACGGACAGTTTGTTCAATAACTCGTCGTCCCGCAAAACCTATTGTTGCCTTTGGTTCAGCGATAATAATATCTCCAAGCATGGCAAAACTTGCAGTAACGCCACCTGTAGTTGGATGGGTTAAAACTGGAATATATAGCAGTTTCTCTTCTCGATGACATTCTAAGGCTCCGGATATTTTGGCCATTTGCATCAGGCTCAACATTCCCTCTTGCATTCTAGCCCCACCGGAAGCACAAATAATTATTACAGGTAAGCGCTCTTTAGTAGCTTGTTCTATTAATCTAGTCAGTTTTTCTCCAACAACTGACCCCATACTTCCTCCCATAAATTGGAAGTCCATCACTCCCAAAGCTACGGGTTCAGCTTCTATGTTGCCGATACCTGTTTGTACAGCATCTAAAAGCCCTGTTTTTCTTTGATATTCTTCTAGACGATCACTGTATGCTTTGCGATCGCGGAATTTTAAAGGGTCTGTCCCTCTAATTTTTTCGTTAATTGCCATCCATGTGTTACTATCTATTAAATGCTGAATCCGCTCATTGCCGGATATTTTCATGTGGTATCCACATTCGAGACAAACCATTTGATTAGCTTGGAGGTCTTTTGTGTAAGTTAAAGCACCACAAGCTTCACATTTGATCCAAAGTCCATCAGCAATTTCTCGTTCAGGTCTCTGTTGAGAGTTCTGGGCTGATTTTTGACGATTTGCAAACCAATCAAATAGAGACATTAAAATAAATTAGAGTTAATTATTAAGTGATTAAATTTTTGCTAAAGCGTTGTGTTTTTCACCTATTCAGGTTAATAAGTATACAATATAGAGCTATGACTATCAGCTAATACAAAATAAACTAAGGTCGTTTTAATTCAAAAAAAATCTGTAATAGTTTAAAAAGTTTGGCTTTAAATTCTGGTTATTCTACTTAGTTTTTGTCTGCTTAGAAAAGTTTTAGCCCTAAGTATCTATACTTTACATCTCCTGAGTAATACACTCTATCTAAGAGTAATTGACTTCATCCAGAAAAATTAGGATGAGAATCCAGGGAAAAATAGATTGAAGTAGGTTGATAATATACCATCACCCCACATAACAGTCAAACCTGCTCCCATTGCTAAAAAAGGCCCGAATGGTATTGGTTGTTTTCGGTCTAGCCAACCTAAAGCGATCGCTCCTCCACCTACAAATGCTCCCATAGTACAGGCGAGAAAACAAGTTAATAGTAGATATTTCCAACCTAACCAAGCTCCGATCATGGCTGCTAATTTGGCATCTCCTCCACCCATAACTGTTTGCCCGAAAGCTATTGAACCGAATATAGAGATTAAGTCAAACAACCATAAACCCAGGACTGCGCCGATAATACCAACCATTAAAAAATTGATTAGATTATTTTCTTGAATATTTTTCTCTAATATGGTAATCAACTGGAAGCCTAAACCCAAGACTAATCCAGATTGTGTGAGAGGATTAGGTAAAGTCATGGTATCTAAGTCAATCATAGACAGAGCAAGTAGCCAACTGAAAAAAGTCCAATAACCTAAGGTGGAAATTGTAGTTCCAAATTTCCAGAAAACTAGCAAAAATAAGAAACTTGTAATGACTTCTACTAAGGGATAGCGGATAGAAATTGGACTGTGACAGTGGCCACAACGTCCACATAACCATAACCAAGCAAATATTGGGATATTTTCCCAGGGTTTTAATTTACTTTGACAACGGGGGCAGTGAGAGGGAGGCAAGAGTATAGATAATTTAGAAGGTATGCGATAAATGACGACGTTGAGAAAGCTGCCAATGGATGCACCAAGGGCAAATATAATTAGGGTAAGAGGCCATATTCTCAGTAAGTCCATATTCGGTTAATAAATTTTTGATTCAATTAGTTCTACAGGGACGAAAAATTCACCTGGTAATAAAATTGGCCGATGGGAGAATATTAGACTAGCTCTGTAACTGACAGGACTAATGGCTACACCAAAGGGATGTCTTAGCAGATCAGGATGAGTTTCCAGATAAGTGCGATAGAGTAGTTTAGCCAATTTCTGCAGGGACGGGGGAAGTAATAAAGCAATAGTTGGATCTAAGTATTTTACTGGTCTTTTTTGTGTAGCTTTTACCACGAGGAACCCTGATTTGAAGAAGTAGTCAGTAGGACTGATACTGTTTCACAAGTCATCCATCGAGTGTGTAATTCTGAGGTCCTCTTTCTTTCGGAAATGCTACGCAAACAGAATATAGGACACACTTCATTACAGTCATGGATTGAGATTATACAAACTGAAAATTTTTATTGACACTAATCTTGAACGATTATTTCACCGAAAAACTGGTTCTGAAGTCTCGCCCTTTGAGGGCGACTTTTCATTTACTTTTGGTTTGATAAATATGGTATCATTTCGTTAGTGTACGAGTTAAATTATGAAAGCTCAGATATAAGTATCGTATTTATCCAACATGCCAACAAAAACAACGATTAGCACAGCTATTTGTTTGTGTCCGTGTGGTCTGGAACGATAGTCTAGCTTGTTGTTAGAAACAGTATACTTCAGGCCAGAAAAAACCGACTAATTCCGAGCTACAAAAACTCTTTATTACTCAACCTAAAAAAACTGAAGATCAAGAATGGTTATCAAAAGTTTCTGTTGTACCATTACAACAATGATTAAATGATTTAAACCAAGCTTATCAAAACTTCTTTAAGTCTACAAAAGGTCAAAGAAAAGGTAAAAAAGTTTTACCTCCAAAGTTTAAGGAACGTAAATCAAGACAAACAGCTAGATTTATCTTAAGAGGTTTTCAACTACATGAAGACAAAGTATACTTGGCCAAAATAGGCTATTTAAAAGTAGTTTGGTCAAGAGATTTACCAGGATAACCATCATCAGTAACAGTAATCAAAGATTCAGCTAATAGATATTTTCTCAGTTTTGTAGTAGAAGTTCAACCGCAAATACTACCAGGATCTAGCAATTCTCTGGGTATAGGTTTAGATATCAAAACTTTTGCTACATTGAGTAATAGTAAAAAAGTAGGCGCACCAAAACCATTAAAAAAACGAATTATTAGCCAAGCACAATGGAATGAGAGCTTGATAAATGAGCGTCGTTTACAAATTATGAATAAAGGGTAATCAGACGAAAATTAGGAATGAATTTGCTCTGATTATTGATGATTCTGGACATAGGAAAAACGAATGCAACCGAGCTGTATGTTCCCTGCGACTCGCAAGGCCACTAAATGAATAGTAGTTCTGTAAAATCGGCAACTGAAATTGATTATTTAATTACAAATAAACCATATAAAAGTGTGACAGGAGAATGGATAGTTATATGATGGCCGGTTGAATACTTATAAATAACGACGGAAGAGTCAGGAGTCAGGAGAAAAAAAGAAGGAAGTTTTTTATCACTAATTATCCGGACATGATATTACTACTTTTTCCCAGAGAAACTATATCAAAAAATTTTATAGAGAAGCGAAGGGTTGGTTAGGTTTAAGAGAGTATCAAGTGATAAATAAAACCAGTTTAATGCGTCACTTTATTCTAGTTTTTACTGCCTATACTTTCATCCTGTATCAACAATTAATGGGAGGGCTGAGAAAACGCCCGTGCTCATAAACCTTTGACAAATTTTACAGAAACATGATTAAGCATTTCTCACAGGTATTTCTGAGGTTGGAATAGTGGAGATTTATAGCAATGAGCGCTGGCATCTTTACATGTTACATAGATATTTGCAATGTAATATAAAAGTAACTGTATGAGCTGTATTTTTCATAAATTAGGCGATCGCTAAACCTTAAAGTTTTAAGGATGTCTGTAATGGTATTGATAATTTACAGTTTATAGCTTGAAATTGTTTAC
>NZ_JAAHGU010000084.1:0-32112 GCF_010692685.1 Okeania sp. SIO2F5
CAGCAGTACCCTTAGCTAATTCTCCAATAACTTCCTGAGCAATAAATTTAACCGCTTCACTACCCCCCCAAGCAATTAACCATTCAATCATAATTATTTCATCTGTTATGTGTTAGTTCTTTTTTATTATAAAAAAATTAGGAAGAATTTATAGCAGTATAAATGAGGGGTAGTAGTCCAGTAGGGTGCGTTACGCTGACGCTAACACACCCTACTTCTTCTTCCTTCTTCCTTACTTTTTCACAATCATTTTCTCCACTGCTTCCGCAGTCGCAGGAGCTAATAACACCCCATTCCGATAGTGACCCGTTGCCAACAACACATTTTTAAACCCTTCCAAATAACCAACAGCAGGAGCTGGTTGACCCTCTGGACGAGGCCGCAAACCAGACCATTTTCTTAACACCGTTGCATCTGCCAAACTCGGGCAAAAACTAATAGCTCTTTCCATCACCGTATCCAACCTACTAGAGTCCGCTACCACCTCACCCGCATCATCAGGAAATTCTACCGTTGCTCCCACCCAATATTCATTTTCTCCCACTGGTACAATATTCACATCATCCCCAATTATCACTGGCTGAAAATCTAGATTTCCTAGAGGCGATCGCCCTTGCAGATGTAGAGCTTGACCCAACACAGGCACAAGAGTAAATTTATGGTCAAGATTTGATTTACGCTTCAGTTGTAGAGACATTAACTTACCATCTTTTATTCCTTGCAAACATGGCAAAGACCCCAACCCCGCCGCCACAACTAACCAATTTACATCCGCCAAAACAGGAGCTTTTTTAGCTGGGTCTAGACTTTTTGTCCGTATTTGCTGACAACGATATTCGTTATTTGGTAGCGCTATAGTATTATATTCCGCAACTGTTACTCCAAAATGAAAATTCACCCCATTTTGTTGAGCAGCTTCTACCAAAGCTAAAGTCAGATCCACCGGGTTAATTTGGAAATCTTGAGGAGAATAAATAGCTGCTGTAACTTCAGATGTCTCGATCTGAGGAGAGCGATCGCGCAATTGAGCAATATCCCACATTTCCAATGGTAAACCATCTGCTTGCCGAATATCTACCAATTTTTTCCACCTATCTAAATCATCCCCAGGCAAACACAACAACAAAATACCATCACGGTTATGAGAAATAGGGCGATTTATTTTTGCTTCCAACTCAGGAATTAAATTATGATAGCTCTGGACGCTCATGCGCCTCATTTTCCAAGGTCTGCCTTTAACTTTTTGGCTAATTACCCCCATCAACACCCCCAAAGCAGCGCCAGTGGAAGCTTGGGCAGGTGCTTGTTTGTCCAAGACCGTAATTTTTAACCCTTCAATTTTACTCAGTTGATAGGCGATCGATGCCCCAATAATTCCACATCCAATAATTACTATATGAGTCATGTTAGCGTTGCTGAATTAGTGTATTTACTTAGGAGTCAGGAGTCAGGAGTCAGGAGTCAGGAGGGAAGAAAGAAGAAGAAAGAGCAATAGAAGGAGAAAGTTTTTTGATTGCGATCTTATCTTGACATGATATCATACCTAAAATCACCAACGCCAAAAATTTATAATTTTTTCTTGAAAAAGAAAGAAGGAAGAAGTGAATGGGTAAAGTAGAAATTAAGATAGGGCGTGCAGTGCACACCCCATCAAGTAATATTGAAATTTATCAAAATAATTGGGTCGCGCCACCCCGCCTTTTAAGGCGAAATATTTTTGGAGCGAAGCTCAAATGCCCTACTTCCCCTCCTGGGAGGGGTTAGGGGTGGGTTAACTTCTGACTCCTGACTTCTGACTTCGTTAACATCGCTACACTTCTGGTTGGGTGTAGGGTTTTAACTAGCTATTAGCTTTTAGCATTTCCGTACCGGAATGCTCCGCAAACAGCGCTTCAGCTTTTAGGATCTCTGGTTTAAATCCCCGGTTTCTATAAACCGGAAGGTTTAGGAGAGGTTGAAATCTCCTTCTAAATATTTATTGCTGACTGCTAAATGCTGACTGCTGATTGCTTATTTAATTAGGGCTTGCTGATTAAATCTAAAAGCATTGACATATAAAGATTTTAGCCTTTTTTTGGCCTTTAAAAAGTACCTGATCACGTCTAAAACGCTCAAAAAGGAGCGTATTTTAGGCGCATAGTTGGGCAGAAAAATTCAGGGACAATTCTTACTCCTAACTTCCTCGCTCATTCCCATTTCTCCTGTCTCCTGTCTCCTGTCTCCTGTCTCCTACCCCAGCAAAAAGACTTTATTCAGTAAACCCTAATTACTTTTAGGTATCAAACTGAAGAAAGTGTCAAAATCTGCTATTGCTTTTGTATACTCATTAGTCGCTTGCAGTTTGTCATTTGCTGCTGCTGCAACATCAATTTCTTCTAAATCCTGAAATACTTCCTTTGCTGCATCCAACACAGGTGCTTTATCCTTTGGCAATAACAAACTTTGGGTCAAATAGTTAGTCTTGCTCCGCAAGTCTCCTAAAGGCCCATGAATAAATGTATCTACATTGACCCAATCTTCCTTTTGAATTAGGGTGTTTAGTTCATCCATGCGATCGCGCAAAGCGACAATTCCCGTTGTGTACTGTTCAATTTTTTGTAATTGAGCATCTGAGTAGGTTGGCGGTGGAGCAGGGGAGCCACAACTTGCCAAAAACGCTACTAACAGCGCCATCATCCATGCTACTATCGAGCGTTTATTTAACATCATCCTCTTTGAATTTATCTACTAAATTGAATATTCCATCTTAGATTAAAAATGGAAACGACAATTTTGGCAAGGGGAGTATATATACTTAGGGTTTGTGCTCAAAAGTCTTATGGGTAAGGGTAGGAGACAGTAGACAGGAGACAGGAGACAGGAAGAACGGGGAATGAGCGAGGAGGTAGGAGTAAGAATTGTCCCTCAATTTTTCTGTCCGAAGGTTTGCCTTTTATGCTAACTTTTCGAGGGTTTTAGACTACTCCCAGCGCACAACTTGGGAATTCAAGAAGGCTCAAACCTTTACTTGCCAATCCTTTGAGATTAGATCGGTAAGCCCTACTTATAAACAAAGGTAGAGGAAAGATTGTGCCTTCTGCCTTCTGCCTTCTGCCTTCGTTCATTTGTTTTGCTTAATACTTCCAAACACTTTTTCTACTACACCGACTAAAGTCTCTCGTGGGAAAAAACGAGAAAGATTAACAATTACCTGATTTAAAAAGCCTCCTGTCACAGCATTAGACTGATTTTTTTCTAAAGCTTGAAGAGCATCTTTTACTACTTCTTCTGTAGGGGTTAATTTTGACATGGAAGATCCGCCTACAGATTTAGGAAATTCAGCTCTTTGGAAAAATTCTGATTCTGTTGGTCCAGGGCAAAGTGCTAATATCTTCACCCCTGAATCTTGATTTTCTGCCCACAATGCCTCGCTAAAACTTAAAACAAATGCCTTTGTTGCACCATAAACTGACATATAAGGTAAAGGTTGAAAACCACCTATTGAGGAAACATTAATAATTGCCCCGGACTTATTTTGTTGCATTCCAGGTAAAAATAAATGTGTTAATTCTACTAAAGCAGTAATATTTAATTGAATCATATTAACCTGCTTTTCTAGAGGTCTCTCGGTAAAATTTCCATAGTCACCGAAACCAGCATTATTTACTAATAAATCTATAGTTAATCCTTTCTGAAAAACTGTCTCAAATACAGAATTTGTTGCTGCTGGTGCTGTTAAATCTTGGACTATTACATCAGCCTGAATTTGATATTGACTTTGTAATTCATTTGCTAATTTTTGTAGTTTATCTTCTGAACGAGCTACCAATACTAAGTTAGTTTTTCTACTTGCTAATTCTTTGGCAAAAATTTCACCAATTCCAGAAGAAGCACCTGTAATTAATGCAGTTTTCATTTTATTCGATCTGAGATTAGTTATGTAAAGTAAAGTTCTAAAATTACATTACATAATTAATCATAGTATAAAGGAATATAAATTTTATTAAATATTTACTAAATAGTGAAAATTCCAGCAGTTTTGGTAGATTAATAAAATAAATACCGGAGATTATATTATAACTTTTCGTATTCTATGCTTGGATGGTGGCGGTATTAGAGGTGTAATGCCAGCCCGTATTCTTGAGAAAATTGAGGAACAATTAGGTGGCCGTTTAAAAGACCACTTCGATCTAATTGCTGGTACTTCAACAGGGTCTATATTGGCTGTAGGAATTGCACTAGGGAAAAGCCCTAAAGAATTATTAGATCTATATTTAGAAAAAGGTTTGCAAATATTTCCCTATCAAAAGCTCTTTTCACCCAAACGATTGCCATTAATTTTTGAATACGGTCTTTCGGCCCCCAAATTTTCAGATGAAGGCTTAATTTCTGTACTTAAAGAGCAATTTGGAGAAGCCACATTTGCTGACCTGACGCCCAAATCCGATCAAGGTAAACCTCCGCTCAAAGTTTTAGTTCCTAGTTACGATACTCAAGATCGCAACCCAATTATTTTTAAGAGTTGGTTCCACGAGCGATGGTATGCTCAAGTTCCAGTTTGGGAGATTTGTGTCTCTTCTCTTCAGCTCCTACTTATTTTCCTGCTCATCGAATCGAAAAGAATGGGCAGGTTTACTCTTTAATTGATGGAGGGGTTTGTGCTAATAATCCAGTTTCTTGTGCTGTGGCAGAGGCTATCAGAATATTACGAGAACCTTCAGTGGAAGCAAAAGAATCTTTGGGAAGCGTAATCGATCAAATTAAAGTAATATCTATTGGTACTGGAGATCCTGCATCTCCTATTCCCTGGGAAAAAGTACGAGGATGGAGACTTGTACAATGGGGTTTGCGAATTGCAGATGTATTCATGGATGCACCACCTGATGTACATAGGTATGTTGCCGAACAAATTATAGGTGTGGGTAAAAATGACGATAAATCACGGTATATTCGTCTACAGTTACCCCTCAAAGACCCATTACTGGCAATGGATGATGCGAGGGAGACAAATTTACAAGCACTTTTGAAGGAAACAGATCGTTATCTCGATCAGGAAAAAGAGAGGTTAGAAAAATTCTTAGCTAACTGGTAACTGTTGTCGCTAACAAGTTAACAAGAATTATTCAAGGTACTAGGGTGGGTTTAATTAATATCAACCTTTAACCCACACCTATGCAATGAATAATTCCACACCGGGAAGCTAAAGTTCTTTCTTTCTCAAAAATAACAGTAGTTCATCTGTAATATCTCCAGACCAATGTTCTTGAGGATAATGTGCAGCTTCTGCTAATTTAACTAACTTTCCATTTTCACAAATATTAACTAAATTTTCAGCTTGACTAACATCTAACCAAGGGTCTTTTGTTCCCCAAACAATTAATGTAGGTTGTTGCCATCCTTTAAAGCCAGATTCAATTTCTGCCATTGACTTTTTTAACTCTAAATTTTGCACAATTGCTGATATGGATCTACCAGCAGCAGAACTTTTTAGATAAGGGCTACGATAGACATCTAAATCTTCATCAGCAACTACTAAACAACTACCTTTTTCTAAAGTTCTATCCACAAATAGAGGGTCTTGAACTAGCATATCACCAACTAAAGGTATGCCTAATTGTTTCATTTGCCAAGGTAATTTTGCTGTAGGAGAAAGTGGTGTATTTAAAATAGTTAAACGCTCAATCTTTTCTCGATTTTGTAAAGCATATTGTAAACCGACAGAGCCTAAAAATCCTTGAATAACTAGATAAAATCGTTCAATTTCTAGAGCGTCAATTAATTCTGCTAAAGCCTGAATAAAAGCTTGTGGTTTGTAGGAAAAATCTCGCTTATCTAACTTAGGGGATAAACCACAACCTATCCAGTCTGGAGCGATCGCTCGATAACCTGCTTCAGCTAATTCGGGCATCATAGCAGTCCAACTATGACTTTGAGCAGGAAATCCATGTAATAGTAAAATTGGCAGTTTATCTGTTTCCTCATCGGGTTTAGCTTCCCGATAAAACCATTCTAGAGAACCGACTTGTATATTTTTTTTCTCAATTGACATTTATTTTATTAATTTTTTGACTAGATTAACTTGGGGATTATATCATTTTATTGGAATAATTGATTGGGATAGGATTAAACTACTTTTTTTGTAGAAAAACTAACTACTTAGGGTTTGCTGAATAAAGTATGAGTCGTAGGGGTAGGAGACAGGAGACAGGAGACAGGAGACAGGAGAAATGGAAATTATAGAGGAGGTAGTCGTAAAAATTGTCGCTCGTGATTTTTCTGCCATAATCACCCCAAAATACTAGCTTTTTGCAGCTCTTTAGACCGAAAACAGGCGCACTTTTTTCGACCAAAAAAGGCTGAAAGCAGGATTTGGGATAATAGTATTGTCAGGCAATAATAATTAAAGGGTAATTTATCAAATCTATACTAATCTAATAATTTTTTTTCTGATTTTTCCAGTTTTTTTTGGAAATTTTAATTGTTCTATAAAATCGTTTATTTCAGTATCTAGCCATTTTTTTTCTCTGTTACTTAAATGTGAATAGGCAAGTATAATACCTTTTTTAAATTTGGCAGTGTCTTCTACTTTACCTTGTATTTTATGATTAAATGCCAAGTATTTACAGTGAATTAAAAACTCATATTCAAATATTTGAATATCAGCTTTAATGCTTGATTGTATCCATATATTCAAGAGCATAATCAAAGTATTCAACAAACAAATATAGGTAGGAAAGTCATTATATCCTCTATAAACAAATGTTAGTATGAGCAGGAAAAAATGAGCGAAGAATGATCGTACAAAAAACTTGATATAAACAGAACTACCTGATGGAATATTAATAATTAAGCTTCTAGATGTTTTTTTCAGAGTTACTTCACTGCCTTCAGGTTTTTGATGAGAGTATTGAACTGAAGAGGAAGCAGAATAAATCATTTCTGACTTATTACAAAGTACATCCAAAGCTGCTGTTGCCGACTGAAATCTATCTTCCCACATAGGTTCTAATATTACTTCTAACCAATCTCCAAATTCCGGTGAAATTTTCACACAAGAACTAATATCTATTTTCATTCTTTTTTGAGGTAATTCATCTGGGGAACGATGGGTTAATAAATACAATAAAGTTGCCCCCAAACTATATAAATCTGAAGCACAATAAGCTTTTCCTTGTAACTGTTCGGGCGACATATATCCAATAGTTCCTACAAAGGTTCCACTGAAAGACATTGTCTGACGATAAATATCTTTAACTGCCCCAAAATCTACTAAAAATACTTGACCATCAGGTTGTAAAATAATATTCTCTGGTTTAATATCCCGGTGAATTATTGGCGGATTTAATTGATGTAAATAACTGAGAATTTTTAAAATTTGAATCGCAATATTTTTAACTTGTATTTCTGTCGGATGCCAACCTTTTGTCACCCAATTTGCTAAAGAATTTCCAGATACTAACTCACGAATTAAATAAAAGCATCTATCTCTCTGTGTATCAATATAAAAATAATTCAAATATTTGGGAATTTGAGGATGATGCAAATTGGCAATAACTTTAGCTTCCCTCTCAAAAAGTTCTAATATTTTCCAGTCTTTTGCTTGTTGAAAAGAAACAGCTTTCAGTGCTACTCGCTGATAATTTGTCAGGTCTTCTGCTTCATAAGTAATTCCCATTCCTCCTTTTCCCAAAGTAGTAACAATGCGATATCGTTGAGCAATAATATCATTAGGTTGGTGTAGGGTCATTTCAGTTATCAGTTATCAGTTATCAGTTATTAGTATTTTCTACAGAAGCAGGAGACTTGATACCAGAAATTTTCGGTCATATTCACTATTTTATAGAAAAGTATTTATTCTATTTTACCTCAGACTAATTCACGTTAATCTAAAAAGAGAATTTTCTAGTTCAAAACTGGTATTGAAGCTATTCATTCTGACTGCTGACTCCTGAGTCCTAAAAAATATCCTAGCTATTTGTAGCAAAAATTTATCAAATTGGTATAAGGTGGCAGAGAATTATCATTTCCCTTATGGGTTTAATACCCCACCGTCAATGGGGGCGATCAAAATTGTTTGGGGGACGTAGACGCGGAGCGGCCCTTCGTTGACTATCCATAAGCAATTTTCCCTCCTGACTCCTGACTCCTGACTCCTGACTCCTTCTTCAATAAATTTATTAATCATGCAAATTCAGATTCAAACATTTACTGTCCATAAAAGATTTCCTTTAACTATTAGTCGAGGAACTACCGCCGAAAGTAACAACATTTTGGTAAAAATACAACAAGAAGGTATCGAAGGTTGGGGGGAAGCTTCACCTTTTTCTTTAGGGGAAAAACCACAAACTACAAAAATTTTACAGCAAACTTTAGAGCAAGTTGCTCCCAGTCTAGAAAAGTTTACTCCACTTGATCGACAACAAATAGAGCAAGTCTTAATAGAGTTGGAAATACCATCAGCAGCTAGAGCAGCTATTGATATGGCCTTACATGACTGGGTAGGTAAAAAAGTCGGGTTGCCTTTATGGCGACTTTGGGGGTTAGAACGCGATCATATTGTTCCCATCTCAGTTACTATTGGTATCAGCACCCCCGAAGCTGCCAAACAGAGGGTGCGGAACTGGCTAGAATTTATTCATGCGCGGGTGTTGAAAGTAAAATTAGGTAGTCCGGAAGGTATTGAAGCAGACCAAGCAATGTTGATGGCGGTCAAAAAAGAAGCGCCCGCAGATGCTTTGTTATATGTAGATGCTAATGGGGGTTGGAGTCTGGAGGATGCGGTAAAAATGTGCGACTGGTTAGCTACAGTTGGGGTTATTTATGTGGAACAACCATTAGCTGCTGTTTCAGCGATCGCCGATCTACCTCATCTTTACAGTCGATCGCCTTTACCTATTTTTGTAGATGAAAGTTGTTTTACTGCTAAGGATATTCCTATTTTAGCAGAAATGGTGCATGGCATCAATATTAAGTTGATGAAGTCTGGGGGGTTAACTGAGGCAATGCGGATGGTTTATGTAGCTAAAGCTTGTGGGTTGAAGGTAATGTTTGGTTGTTATTCTGACAGTTGCTTGGCAAATACAGCAGCAGTACAACTTGCTCCACTCGCTGATTATTTGGACTTGGATAGTCATCTCAATTTGATTGACGATCCGTTTATTGGTGCGGAGATGGAAAAAGGGCGGTTGTTGCCGAATGATTTACCTGGGTTGGGAGTTTGTCTGAATAGTGGAATGATTTAATCAGACTTATATAGCGCTACGCGCCAGGGAATAGGGAACAGGAAACAGCGAGCTGTAAAAGGTTTTTTCCTGCGGAAACGCTCCACTGTTTGATAGTAGGTATAGAAAAATAGCGATCGCTAATTTTGAGTCGGCGATCGCTTTATAGACGAATATTAATTATTTCTGGCCGATAAGAGGTTGAAACCCCTTGTAAAATCAAGGCAAAAATCTAGTTTTTGGAGATGTCTATTCTTCCAATTCTTCTAAGGGAGTGAAACAAAAGGACTGGGAGTAGGAGTTTGACAATCCTATTCCAGAACGGTCAGTAACCAAATTGAATACCGGCTCAAAGCCCCCTACAATAGTCCAGGGCTAACGCACTACACCTCCCCCCCATTCTCAATAAGCTTGATTTTTATTGAAGTATTATTCAGTTCCCGTCCGCAAGTCCCTTTCTAAATATAGCTTTCAACTAGCTTGTTACCCCGTGCTCTCGTGAGCTAAACTCCAGATTCCTCAATCTAATCTGGCAGAACGACTCCTCCGTATCCCTCAACCTCGGTCATGGGTAAATCAGCGGATTCTATGTTAAAAAATGCACCTCCTAATCCCTCCTGGTCATTTGAGTTCTCACTCTCGTTTGGAAAGAAAACTCCCCCATTCATTTCCAAATCACGATCGACTTTAGGGTCAGCTTTGGCACCATTCCCAGTTCCAATACCGCCACCCCCTTCGAGCGGGGCTTGAGAAAAATCAACCACATCGTTCAGGGTTTCTTGCCCGAAAATCCCCCCAAATGCCTCCTGCTCAAGCGGTGAATATGAAATCTCCCCACGTCCGAGACTGATATCAGCGAAATTAGCTGCATCATCTTCAGCATTAGTAATTTCAAAATCGATTAATCGCAATCCCTGTTTTGCTAGTTCTTGCCATTTGGCTCGGAGACTCTCAAACGTAACATTAGCCCAAAGATAATGGCTATCATTCCCCGGTAAGAACACACCCGAATAACGGATTGAATTACCTACTTGATGCATATTCAAATCAACCAATCGTAATCCTTGATTGCTCCACTCCCGCCATTTAGAGACAAAGCTAGACCAGGTTGTGTTCGCCCAAAGTCCATAACCACCACGACCTGGTAGAAACACACCTGAGTAGCGAGTTTGGTCTCCAACGCGATGAACGTGAATATCCACCAGTCTCAGTCCTTGACGGCTCAACTCTTGCCACTTGGCTTTGAAGCTATCCCAGGTCACATTAGCCCACAAACCATAAGCTCCAGAGCCAGGTAGAAACACACCAGAGTAGCGATTCTCGTTACCAACACGATGAACATGAATATCTACCAATCTCAGCCCCTGATTACTCCACTCTTGCCACTTGGCTCTGAAGCTATCCCAGGTCACATTAGCCCACAAACCATAAGCTCCAGAGCCTGGCCGAAATACACCTGAATAAAGGGTTTTACTCCCACGCCGTCTGACATGGATATCGTGAAGCCGCAACCCCTGAGCATTCCACTCTTGCCACTTATCCCGGAAACTCTGCCAAGAAGCATTTATCCACACAGCATAGCGTCCCGTGCCGGAGCGCCACACGCCAGCATAACCTCGTGGTCCTGTGTTCAACAGAGATTTATATGCGTTTATGCGTCCTTTTCCTAGCTTACCTGCGTAGGTAGGATTGAGACTGTCGATGTTATCGCAGTTATCCTCAATAGTCTTACGAACCTGGGCATTGGTCAGTGATGGGTTGACCGACCAGATCAGAGCTGCTAAACCAGCTACATGAGGTGCAGCCATTGAGGTCCCGTTTTTGTATCCGTAGTTCCCACCACCAATACTTGAACGGATATTGACACCAGGTGCTGACACATCTACATTGTTGCCGTAGTTGGAAAATGATGCTTTTTTGTCACGCTGATCGGTAGCCGCAACCGCAATGACCTGGGGGTAAACCCCTGGATATTGGGGTGTGACGTCTGTATTGTTGTTAGCATTGCCAGCAGCAAAGACAACGACCACATTCTTGTTAACTGCATTAACGATCGAGTTCCTCACCCCGGCATGGTTACCGCTCATCCTCCAACTACAGTTGATTACATAGCGACGATCTGGGTAAGCAGCAGCCTGGTTAGCAACATAGTTAATTGCATCAGCGCGGTTGGCGTTCATGCCGCTAGTCAGGTTTACACGTAGGGGCATAATCTGACACTCCGGTGCAACACCGATAACGCCGATGTTGTTATCAACTGCAGCCACAGTTCCTGCTACATGGGTTCCATGGGTGCTACTACCTTCATCTTCTGGTACTTTGTCATTGGCAGCAAAGTCCCAGTCCTCGACCCCTCGACGCAGAATATTGAATTTCAGATCGGGATGATCCAGGTCTGCCCCCGTGTCGATTACAGCAATGATGACCGAGGATTTGCCACGTGTGATATCCCACGCAGGGACAATGTTGATGTCAGCACCAGTGGTTCCAGTCCTACCATTCACTGTTTGGCCTGTATTCCGTAGTCCCCAAAGTGTATTAAAGTATGGATCGTTCGGTTCATACAGGCCATCATTAAGACCAAACTCACTGGGTTCAGCAAAGGCGACAGCACTATACGCAGACATCTGCCGGATTGCCGTAAAGAGAGCGACACCCTCTGGCACGGAGACGGTGTAATAACCCTCTGTGCGTTGCTTGTAGACAACTGTGCTGCCCACTTCCTCAATGATATTTTCAGCATCTCTTGCACTAACACCCTCGTTGAACTGCACCGTGTACTCATTGGGTAGGAAGTAGCGGGTCTGACCCTCACCATCAACCATGACAGGAATTGAGTTAGCAATCTGCGGATCTGCCACAAGTGCATCAGCCATCCTCTCTTGTTCATCCTTGGGAACCTGTAGCACGGCAAAACCCCGTTGAGTATTGATGCCGACTAATTTCCCGGAGGCATCAGCCGTTTCTAGATCGACCATTGATTTGTCGCCGGTCAAAGCCACTACTTCATCTGTCTTGGGTGTAAATTTGAGTTCCGTGCCACTTGATTTGTCGGTATAAAAGAAATCTGCCTCCTGTGAGTGCATACTTTTACTCATTTGAATAACTCCCTTTTTAATACATTAATGTGAAGGAACTGGTTATCAATCTGGAACAATACTGTTCTGGCAAGTAAGAACTTAGTGTCCATTTAACTAATTTTCTCAACTTGTTCGTTTTCCAGACTAGGTTGAGGCATTTAAGTGTTTCATGCTTCAACTCTCTTGTTACTATTAACGGTTTCCCCGCAGAAAATATTCCCAAATTTCTCAAAAATATTTTAATCACAAGGTCTAAATATAGTTCAAAATTTTGCTAGACAAAAGTTATAGCGTTTTTATCATCTGGGATATTAATGCCAATAGCATTTCTGTCTGATTCAATACTCAAGTATATGTATAGTGTGATCAATTTCTGGTTGTCCCAGATTTATAGTAAAGAATCTTGGACTGACAAGTCGAGGTCACTTGTTTATAACTCCCATCTCTGGGGCATTAATACCAATTGCGTTACTGTCTGATTCAACACTCAAATATATCTATAGTCTAATAAATTTCTAGTTATCCCCAGTTTTAGACTAAGGAAGTTAGGCTACGCTGAAATTTACTGCATAACTGTGACATTCCAGGAAATATTATCTCTTTTAGTTGAGGTATTAGTCTAAGTTCTGTTTCTGTTTGATTTTTTATAGTCGTCAATTATAACCGAAACTTCCTGAGACTAAGCATTTCACAAATAATTATCAATTTTCCTAAAACTATCAGGTAAGTGCCACACAAGTTTAAATATTAGGACCTGTATTTTATGCTTTCTCAGACATTTGTAAAGACTCAAAGTCAAATAATCTTCAAACGAGAAGTTGACTATTGGAATCAATTAATTAATAGTTCCGAACACAGAAATATTCTCGAAAAGATTGCCCGCAAACGTACTTATAATACGAGCATTGCTTGGGAAGATGCTCTACAGATAGCTTACTTGAAAATTGTAGAAGCAATTCAAGCAGGAAAATTTTCTGGTGACACAATTAAGGATTTTTATCGTTGGTCAGCCAAAGTAGCAAAAAATTCGATAATTGATTGCATTTACCAAGGGAAAAATCGATATTGCATTAGTTTAGACCGATATGTATCTGAGACAGATGTCCCTTTACTAGAAACACTATCTAGCCAATTAAATCTATGGGAAAATTTGGAAATAGAAGATTTAGCCATCAAAGCAGCTCAGATTGTCCAAAATCTCGACCGATGTTATCCACAACGAAAGTACCAGGAGCTTTGGTTAGGAAGAGTTCAGGGCAAAACTCAAACACAACTTGCTCAAGAAATGGGATTAACCCAAAGTACTATTTCTAAGCGCTGGAAAGAGCTAGAAAGTCGTTTACTTGAAGAGATGGGATTTTAACAATTAGTAGGACGTTGTCATTATTCCTATTATTAACCAAATTTTTAGGTGAATTTGTGTTAATTATATAAAATCTGGTTATACAGTAATCGCAAAATTACTTCGTTATTAATACAGACTTTCTATTGAATACGAATTTAAAAATTCATGCTATTCCAACCCTTTCTTTCTCAATGCTACTAACTCCTAACTCCTGACTCCTGACTCCTGTGAAATCATACATATATTCAGCAACTCCAAAAAACGTTCTATCTTCAGCCATTGCCAAATATTTCCCCATCTCCCCATCTCCCCATCTCCCCATCTAATCTAGTTGCACCTCTTTTCTAACATCTATTAATACCTTATTGCCTCGAGTCAAACTATACTGACTCTTCCATTTACCCAGAGCAAGTGGACGCTGAGAATTATTACGTTTTCCTGCATATCCTACCCATGTTTTATTGGCAGATTTAATTTCTGTTTTATTGTCTATAACCTGCTCGCCGTTCGGAGCGAATAATTGATAATGCTCCATATCTCCAGGCAAAACACCGTATATTTGTACCCAAAATATTAATGCTCCAATATCTCCAGGTAAAACTGTGTCATAAAATTTGCCTTTCCATAAATCATCCATAGTAGGCGCCTCCCCAGGAAACCCAGTCCGAATAATACCAGTTGGTTTATAACTCAACGGTTTTTGCCAAATTGGGTTACGAGGAGTATTGCAACCACTCTCAGCATTAACTCCCACAAATGGGTCTACAATTTTTCCCTGATATCTAATACTCAAATGTACATGAGGAAAAGAAGCTAAACCAGATTCTCCTACCATTCCTAATTGAGTACCTGCTTCCACAACTTTTCCTGGTTTAACGGTAACACTACTATTGCGCAGATGGCAAGACTGAGTTTCCCAACCATTACCATGATCTATTACGACTCCGTTACCGCATTCAATACCATCAACTGCATCTTTATCTGCCTGATTTTTTACCCGTTTGTCAGGTATTCCATCTCGCACTCTTAATACTTTACCTGGAGCTACTGCTTCTACAGGTACACCTCTGGCCATTGTTTTTTCATCCGGTATAGCAAAGTCTGTTCCTTTATGACCGTCATAGGTTTGTCGGCCACAGCCAAAGTCTACTGCTTTTGGACTGGGGTCGCGATCGCTGTATAATAAAATAAAGCAGTCTGTGTCTAAGTTACATTTTACGGGTAGACCAAATTTGGAGTTTGGTACTTGAGCAATAGAGTTGTCAATAACAGAATTTTCAAATAGTACAGTGTTGGCGTTAGCATTATAGCTGGCTAATATTATGATTAATATTGTGAGGAAAGTGTAAAAATTTTTTTTCAGTTTCATAAGTTTTTTATCCTCTAAAGTTCATCTAAACGTTGGCTGGAGACCCGCGCTCTCCTGAAGGGAAGCGTCGTCCGCGAAAACCAATCAATGTTGCGGTTCTTAAAATAATATGCTATGCTCAAAAAATAAGGCTGCTGGGCTAGCAGTGTCAGTCTGTGGAGCGACCGTAAGATCGAAAAGAGGTTCGGCCTTGGAGGCAGGTGCTATGAAGCAGAAAGACCCTATCAGCGATGTTAGGGAATCCCGCGTTGTCGCGTAAGTGCAACCTCAGGAGGATGTCAACAGTTTAACAATAGACAACTCTAGAAAGTAGGAAGTCGGGAGTAGGAGGAAAGAATTAATAATTCTCTTGTGCCTCCTACCCTCTACCTTTCCCAATCAATTATCAATTATTTCTCCCTGTTGCCTTTTGCCTGTTGCCTGTTGCCTCTCTCCTAACTAATAACATCAAAAATATGATAACCCCATGCAGGTAAATCCAAATATAAACCTCGTGAAACCAAATTATCTCCCAAACGGTCGTAACTAATATCACTCATTAAATCTTGTAGTCGATATGTTTCACCCCTGAGACTCTCAAATGGCAACTGAACATAACATTGCCCTCGATCAGAAGCATAGTTAACAATTATCAACAACAGTCGCTCATCTTTTCCTTCCCAACTGAAAGCAATAAAATTATTCCATGTGAAATTTCCTTCCCATGCAGCAACACATTCAAGTAATTGCCAATTTCCCTCATGAAAAATATCCAGAGCTAAAGAATCTAATAATTGATGGTAAAATCTCTCTATGTGTGGAACAGTAGCTTCTTCAGGAGCATAACATAAGTGCATCGAAATTTTTTTAGACCAACCTTGTAACTGACCTTGATGGAAAAAACGTAAACCAGGGGTAAAATAAGTCAAAATGGCAGCAGCTTCATGAACTCTTAGTGGAAAATCTGCATTTGCCCTGGGTTCATCGTGATTTTCCATAAACCGTGCTAACTTACTTTGAAAATCAAGACCAGCATAAAGATTTTCTCTGACTGGAACTGCCTGCTGTTGATGGAGGCGATCGTATAAGCGTTTGTCATAAGTGTAATTAAATCCTAACTGTTGCAATTTCCACTCCAAATTCCAATATACTTCTGCCATAAAGATAAAATCTGGATATTGCTGTTTAACTTGGGAAATTGCATCAGACCAAAACGGTTGTATTGGAATACCCCAAGTCTGCTCAAAAATGTCTGGCAATATTAGCATTGCCATATCGCAGCGAACGCCATCGGATAAATGAGCAACATTGAATAACTCTGCTAACATATCCTCCTGTAATTTGGGGTTGCCGTAGTTCAGTTGCAAAGTATCAGACCAACCTGGAAAATAGGGGTCTCTTCCATGAGCCAATATTTGGCTACCTGTTGGCAATTCTATTCGTATATAGTTTTGGGGTTCTCGTTCAAGATCGGCCTGGGTTCCCTGAACATAAAAGTCAGGATTTGTTTGTACCCAAGGATGGTCGGGGGCGGTATGGTTGGGGACAAAATCAAGCATGAGTTTTAGTCCCCTTTGATGGAGGCGATCGCGCAGTCGTAACATAGCTGCATTGTCACCTAGGTTTTCATGGACGTGATCACCAGTTACTGCAAAACAAGACCCGCAAATATAATCTTCTTGGAACTCATCACCAAAAAGTTCTATAGCTTCCTTTCGTACATCAGGATTTGCACGAGAGATATCTCGCGCCATTATTCCTGTCTGCCAAACTCCTAAAAAGTACACCCAGTCAAATCCCAAGTTTACTATTTTGTCCAATTCTGCATCGGGAATATCATCTAAGGTGGCGCGACGACCAAACTCTTGGGACAATCTGTTGAGCCAAACACGGGTGTTTATTTGATATAGGGAAGGATTAATCATATCAGTTAAGAAAGAAAGTTGCTCTTATATAGTATCCGGATAATTAGGGCTTGCTGATTAATTCTAAAAGCATTGACATATAAATACTTTAGCCTTTTTTTGTCTACGTTCATTCCACTTCTATAGTGATCGCTTGTTTTTCATCATCTTTGTCCAGAAGGTTATTGATACTGTATCTAATATCAATTTAGTATTGTTTTAATACAAGGTTCCCATATCAGATATCCAGTCAACCGTTTGTCACTCACCTTAAAGGAAGGTGTAGTTAATAATAAATAATTTTCTGTAAATTCAAAGAAACGTTCTTGGTTTGTACCAACCCAATTAGGAAATAAAGAGGCTTTAACATGATGAATTACTTTTTTATCCTTAATTTCATAGCTACCACAATAGGAGATATATGTTTCCATAGCGTTAGCTTTCTCCTGTGTACTTCCTCCCAAAAAATCTGCAGAGGAAAACTTGAGACGCCTTGCAGCCATAATTACCGTTGACATATATCCATCTTCTGTATACATTAGATATCCGATTGTATCTTTACCGTATGGGTAGCTTACTTTACCATTTACATCTTTGAGTTCAAAAGATACCAGTCGCCAAGTTCCAACAAATCGATTTTGTACCACTTTAGTTCCTGATTTTGTTTTGCAGAAATTAATAGAAAAGAGGGAGTAGGAAGTAGGGAATAGGGGGAAATTTAGAAATCTCTGCTCTACCTGAAACTATTATAAAAAGGTTGTTAAACCTTAATTTTCGGAGAGGTTTATTGATGATTTCCGTACAATAATTATAGTAGTTTTCATTAACATAGAATACAAATATTTTCGCTTAAAGGCAGAATGCAGAGGGCAGAAGTTTTGTATAATACCCTTTATCAAAACCCCTATAGTTTTATGATTTTTTGGTTATTCTACTCGCTAAGACGTGAGAATATTATTTTCTTCCCACACTCTCCACATTTCCTATACCATTAGGAAGCACTACCATCTATTTTTTATTATTTTCGATATCCCCACCCTTCCTACACTTCCCAACCTCCCCAAACTCCCCAAACTCTGCTTTTTTCTCCAAATCCTACTTAAACTATTTATTTTTTGGTCTGCGTTCATCCAACTTCCGATATACATCTCGCAATTCAACTTTGTGCTGGGCTAGAGCAACCAAAGTATGGTAAAATAAATCTGCCACCTCCGAAGCGATCGCCTCTTTCTCATCATCCTTACACGCCATGACTACCTCCGCTGACTCTTCCCCAATTTTCTTGAGAATCTTATTATCTCCCCCGGCAAATAATTTACAAGTATAAGAACCCTCCTGGGGATGGTCGCGGCGATCGCAAATCACATCAAAAAGCTGAGATAACATATTCGCAGGAGGCTTAACAACCTCCTCATTGACCAGATGAAAACAACTCCTCTCTCCCTTATGGCAGGCAATATCTCCGACCTGTTCCACTCCTACTAACAAAGTATCGCTGTCACAGTCGTAGCGTATCCACTGAATATTCTGAAAATGACCAGAAGTTGCCCCTTTATGCCAAAACTGCTGACGAGAACGACTCCAAAACCAAGTTTGCCCTGTTTCTAGAGTTTTTTGCAATGCTCCCTGATTCATCCAGGCCATCATTAACACTGTACCATCTAAATAATCTTGAACAATAGCAGGCACAAGTCCTTGTTCATTGTAACGAACCTGCTCCACTGGAATCGATTGACTTAAAGCTACTGGTTCGGAGGTAGACATAATTTGCCAAAAAAATCTATTTGTATACTCGAAGTCTAGGATATCTTCTGAATATTTTCTGAATATTTAATTTTAAGTTTTAATTTATTTTTTTATCGCTTATATCATACCATCAATAAATTGTCAAAAAAAGCTTCATAATTCTCCAAGATTAACTATAAATATGCCCCTAGGGCAATGATACAATTACCTAAATATACATAAGGTTTATTTTAATTTGGTGATAACATAAAATCCCCCGTAGGGATTGAAACAAACACAAATGAAGGAGATTAACTTGGTAGTTACTACACTCAACACAACTAAATCTGAAGAAATTTTTGCAGCAGCCCAAAAACTCATGCCTGGGGGAGTAAGTTCCCCGGTCAGAGCATTTAAGTCTGTTGGTGGCCAACCAATTGTATTCGATCGAGTCAAGGGAGCATATATCTGGGATGTTGATGGCAATCAATATATTGACTATGTTGGTACTTGGGGACCTGCTATCTGTGGTCATGCTCACCCAGATGTATTAAATTCCCTCAAAGAAGTTCTGGAAAAAGGCACCAGCTTTGGCGCACCCTGTGCTTTAGAAAATATCTTGGCTGAAATGGTTATTGATGCTGTACCTAGCATCGAAATGGTCCGCTTTGTCAATTCTGGTACAGAAGCTTGTATGGCCGTACTGCGTTTAATGAGAGCTTTTACAGGTAGAGACAAAGTCATCAAATTTGAAGGTTGTTATCATGGCCACGCTGATATGTTCCTCGTTAAAGCTGGTTCTGGTGTGGCAACTCTGGGTCTGCCAGACTCTCCTGGAGTCCCTAAGTCTGTTACTAGCAATACCCTAACTGCTCTCTACAACGACTTAGAAGCAGTTAAGCAACTTTTTGCCGACAACCCTGACCAAATTTCTGGTGTTATCCTCGAACCAGTAGTTGGTAACTCTGGATTTATTACCCCAGATGCAGGTTTCTTAGAAGGGTTACGGATGATTACTCAAGACAATGATGCTTTACTGGTGTTTGACGAAGTTATGACTGGGTTTCGTATTGCTTATGGTGGTGCTCAGGAAAAATTTGATGTTACTCCAGACCTAACAACTTTAGGCAAAATTATTGGTGGTGGTTTGCCTGTAGGAGCTTATGGTGGTCGCGAGGATATTATGTCAATGGTAGCCCCAGCAGGCCCAATGTATCAAGCGGGTACTCTGTCTGGTAATCCTCTAGCTATGACTGCTGGTATTAAGACTCTGGAGTTACTAAAGGAACCAGGTACTTATGAACAGTTAGATAAAATTACTAAAAGACTTGCTGATGGCTTATTAGCGGTTGGTAAAGAAACTGGTAATCCTATTTGTGGTGGGTATATTAGCGCAATGTTTGGTATCTTTTTCAATAAAGGCCCAGTTCACGATTATGATGATGCCAAAAAGTCTGATTTGAGCAAGTTTAGCAAGTTCCACCGTGGAATGTTGGAGCGAGGAATTTATCTAGCACCTTCTCAATTTGAAGCAGGTTTTACTTCTTTAGCTCACACAGAGGAAGATATTGACAAAACTTTAGCTGCAGCAAAAGAAGTTATGTCTAGTCTTTGACATACTTCCGACGTTGCGCTTGAGTGACAACGCGGGATTCTTCAACCCGTAAAGGAGGTGCAGTTTATACAGAGGAGATGTCCTCCCCCTGTGTCCCTCAGTATACTATGTTCTGGCTCTCCCATAAGGCGCTGAATCGAATATTACAGCGCGGGACTTCCCGCTAGGAAAGTATAGCGCTACGCGCAAGTTAGAAGTCAAAAGTCAAAAGTCAAAAGTCAAAAGTCAAAAGTCATCTCTGACGCTAGTTTTTCCTAGGTCAATGCTTCCCTACGGGATGCTACGCAAACGCAAATAGGGTTTAGTAGTTTCCTAACCTAAATCCGTAGTGCCATAAAAGTTTTAAAATGGGTAATTGATGACTTTATAAGTTGATCATTACCCATTAGATATCTCCACCAAAAGAGGGAGTAGGCAGTAGGGGGAAAGAATTGATATATATATTGTGATAATTGATTTGATTTTTTATGATCGGAGATGTCTATTACTCATAGATTATTTTTTGGGAGATGAAGGCTCGAATAGTTGGCATAAAAGTCATAGAAAATGAAGAAAGTTATGCTAGTAAAACATCTAAAATTGACTGGGAAAAGCCTTGTCAGAATGATACTTATTTAGGTAACGATTTTCTACAGTGTTTTAAACTACTTCTTATATTTAATATTATGTCCGGATAATTAGTGATCAAAAAAAACTTTCTCCTTTTCCTCCTTTCTTTTCTTACTTCTTCCTTCTTTCTTCCCTCCTGACTCGGTCCTTCCCCTCCTGGGAGGGGCGAGGGGTGGGTTGACTCCTGAGGACTCCGTCATTTATTTATAACTATTCAACCGGACATGATATAACAAATGCTTCATAGAATTTGGCAATGGCTCAAAAATTTATGGACAAAACTTTTGGGGTTATTTTCTCAGTCTCGTCTAGATGTATCTGAGAACACTCAACCAATTTCTGAATCTTTGCCCACATTGACAGATACAGATTATGATTTTTTGTTTAGTCAACTATTGGAGGGTGTTGCCCAGGGTTGGCAGTCTGAGCGCGTGCAGAAATTTTTTGATGAATTAGGAGAAAGGGGCAAACCTGAACTTTGGCAGGAATGGTTGCAACGGTTTGGAGAAAGGTTATTAGTCTCCCCTAAACCTAATGATGAGTTAGCTCAGAGAATGTTAGGGTTTGCTGAATTGACGCGATCGCTACCCTCTTTACAATCTTTGGGAGCAATGGCTAATAATATTGGTACTCAACTTTTAAGTAGGGATGATAGTGGGGCGGTCTGGGAGTATGATGGACCTGATGTTGGTGTTTCTCCACGTCCACAAACATTCGTGGGTGAAGAAAAAGATGATGATACCATGTCAGAATTAGTAGTTAAACTTCAGGAAAATCCTAATTTATTAGCAACAGTTGCACAACAGTTAGAGGTACAAACGAGTGACCCTAGAGTAGTTATTCAGGCAATGGTTAGTCAGCTTGGGGTAGGAGTGGAAAATCAAGCACAGTCTGCTGAGAGTAATGCTGAAATATGGGCGAAGTTGGGTTTAGAGCAAGCTAAAGCAGGAGATTTACTTGGAGCAGTTGATAGTTGGGAAAGCGCTCTGACTCTAAAGTCAGATTACCATCAAGTTTGGTACAACAGAGGGAAAGCTTTAGTACAACTAGAAAGGTGGGAAGAAGCGATCGCTAGCCATGATAAAGCAATAGAAATTAAGTCTGATGATTATTTGGCTTGGAATAACCGTGCTGAAGCACTGGGAAAGTTAGGAAGGTGGCAAGAGGCGATCGCTAGTTGTGACAAGGCTCTAAAAATTAAGGTAGATTATTATTTGGCTTGGTATAATAAAGCCAGTTTTCTAGTTAACTTAGGAAGTTTAACAGAAGCTATTGGTTGTTATAACAAGGCTTTAGAAATTAAACCTAATTTTGACAATGGTTGGTATGAGCGGGGGAATGTTTTGAGAGATTTAGGTTTAATGGAAGAAGCTAATAAAAGTTGGGAGCGCGCTAGGGAAATAAAGTCTAATTGACTACTTTAGAGACTAAAGTCATAGAAATTCTGAGCTAATAGACATCTGGTAAAAATTAAAAATCAAATCAATTATCGTACAGAAATTATCAATTATTTCCCCCTCCATACCTATTCCCTATTCCCTCTTTTCTGGAGATGTCTAATAGACATCTGGTGAAAAAGATATAGACTTTTTGCGCATAGTAGGCAACAGGCAACAGGGAAGATATTTTTAGGAAAAAGGTACGAAAAATGATTTAGGGAAGTGAATTTTACAACTCTAGCTTATATTAAACAAAGGGCAAGTTTATTTTCTGGAGATATCTAATAGTCTTAAATAGGATAAATCTTTATTTTTTTATTTCTTTTAAAATGGTTAGGGAAAAGATAACTAGATAGAAATATGACTATGACACAACTGCTAGGTCCAAAAGCTCCAGCTTTGATTCAACTCCTCCATTGGGTAGCCAAACCCTTGACATTTATGGAAAAATGTGCTAAGGAATATGGAGACGCATTTCAAGTAAAATTGAATTATCCAATGGTATTTATCAGTCATCCGAAGGCCATTGAAGAGATTCTCAAGACTAATCCCAAACAGTTTGATTCTGGTATGGGAAATTTGTTTTTGCTACCACTATTGGGAGATAGCTCCCTAGCTTTGCTTGATGGTACTCTCCACCAACGTCAACGTCAACTATTAATGCCACCCTTTCATGGGGAACGAATGCAAGCTTATGGTGAGTTAATTTGCGCGATCGCTGAAAAAGTAGCTAGTAAGTGGGTAGTAGGGCAGCCATTTTCTATGAGAGAATCAACTCAAGAGATATCTTTAAAGGTGATATTACAGGCGGTCTTCGGTTTAGAGGAAGGACAGAGGTATGATAAATTAGAGCAACTTTTGACTTTAGCTCTAGAATCACTAGCTTCTCCCTCGAAAGCAAGTATGCTATTTTTCAAGTTTCTCCAAGTTGATTTGGGTAAATGGAGTCCGTGGGGTAAATTTCTCAGACAACGGCAAGAAGTTGATGAGTTGCTATATGCAGAAATTGCCGAACGTCGTCAACAACTAGACTCTGAACGCTCTGATATCCTAACAATGTTGCTATTAGCTAGGGATGAAGCAGGGGAACCTATGAGCGATCGTGAATTGCGGGATGAGTTAATGACACTACTATTTGCCGGACATGAAACTACTGCCACAGCATTAGCATGGGCGTTTTACTGGATTCACCGCCAACCAGAAATTTATAACAAGCTATTGTCAGAATTGGAAGACCTTGGAGATAACCCAGACCCAATGGCAGTTATCAAGCTGCCTTATCTGAATGCAGTTTGTTCTGAAACCCTGCGCATCTACCCAGTAGCAATAACTGCATTTTCACGAATAGCTAAATCACCAATCACAATTATGGGTCAAACATATCCAGAGGGTACTGCTCTATCTCCCTGTATTTATTTAACTCATCACCGGGAAGATTTGTATCCCGAACCGGAAAAATTTAAACCAGAACGATTTTTGGAAAGGCAATATTCTGCTTATGAATTTTTGCCTTTTGGCGGTAGTAGTCGTCGTTGTATTGGAGCAGCATTTGCTATGTTTGAAATGAAACTGGTATTAGCAACTATTCTCAAACGTTATAGTTTAGCTTTGGCGGAGAAAAAAACAGTCAAAGCAGTACGTCGCGGTGTAACTTTAGCTCCTGCTGGTGGAGTAAAAATGGTAATGACTAGGAAGTGTATGTCACAAACACAACAATCTCCCTCGGTTGCGGCTGTTTGAAGAAGGCAGAAGGCAGAAGGCAGAAGGCAGAAGGCAGAAGGAAAAATGGCTTATGGATAGTCTCCAGCACGCTACTTTGCCTCCTATCACCCGAACCAATTTTAAGCAACATTCATGGGCGTTGCATAAAATGCGGGATGATTTTAATAGTTTTGTGGAATGGGCATCTTGCCCGTTCCTGATATTTTCCTCTACAGGATTTCAGTTGTGACGATGTGGTTCATGCATTTGAAAAGCACTGTACAGTAAAATCACTCTTACAATTTTTCCGACTACCTCCTAATTAATTCCTATTTCTCCTGTCTCCTGTCTCCTGTCTCCTGTCTCCTACCCCTACTAAAAGACTAGTGAAGCGCAAACCCTAATTAGAACGGGAGCAAGATGCTCCCACTAGCTATACCATTACAATGCACAACTACCCAAAAACTATTGCTGCACAACTAACACCGAACATTTCGCCCGGTGAATTACATAACTGCTCACACTACCTATAACCATTTCGCTGAAAACAGAATGTCCTCTGCGTCCCATAACTATTAGTTCAGCACCCCATTCCTGAGCCACCTTACAGATCTGCTTTCCAGGTACACCCTCAGTTTGAATAAATTCTGTGTTTACCCCTGCTGTTTTAGCTTCGTTAGCTCGTGACTGCAACATTTCTAGACATTTTTGCTCAAAATCTTTCCATTTTTGTTGATATTGCACAATCAATTCTTTGTTAAATTCCCGGGAAATTGCTCCAAATTTAACGGGTATTTCTCCTTCTTCGGGAGATAAAACGTGCATTAGTTTTAAGTAGGAATTATTGAGTTTTGCTAAATTGAGAGCAGTGGCAAATACGCGATCGCCTGCTGCTGATGTGTCCATTGTTGCTAGAATTTTTTGATACATAATCTTTATGATGAAAATTTAATTATTTTGTCTCAGGACTTACCCATCAGGTAGGAAAAACTTTGGGTTTAAGATTGCTTTCCTATGGGTTGCAATGACGAAAATACCTTGTCATGCCTAAGTCCTATTATCTAATACTAATATTGTATCCGAATTATCAGAAAAATATATTTTTTTTAATATTGATTTCACTATACTCAATCTTAGACTAATTATTCCTAGTGAAAATGAAAATTATGATTTTGAGTAGCTTTCTTGATAGAGTTAGCTATTACCAGAATATCCATCAACAATTATTCATATAGCCTTTTTATCTGGGATGTGGAAAACAAGTGGTATGAAAAAGATATGGAGGTATGGAGAGAATAGTAAAGGGGGAAAGCAGCATTAAATAGTGGCAAACACAAAGGGATAAAGTAATTGATTGGCGTGCTTTTTTTCTGAGAAAAAACCTCAATTTAGATTGACATCTAAAATAAAAACACTATAGATATAAATGAATACTAATGAATAATTGCTCATTACTAATAGATATCTCCAATAATAAAAAATAAAATCAATTATTGCAGTCTTATTCATCAATTCTTTCCCCGGTAGTCCTGCATAGTAATAGTGAAGATACATATTTTTTAATTTCTGACCACACTCCGCACACTCCGCACACTCCGCACACTCCGCACACTCCGCACACTCTGCACACTCTCTCATTACTATGCACCACCACCCTTTCCCTCTACTCCCTACGGACGTTGCATGCAACGTCCCTACTTTTGGAGGAGATGCCTAATAGACATCTGGTAAAAATCAAAAATCAAATCAATTATTATCCATAAGTTATCAATTATTCCCCTCCTGGGAGGGGGAGGGGCGAGGGGTGGGTTCCCTGTTCCCTGTTCCCTGTTCCCTGTTCCCTACTTTTGGAGGAGATGCCTAATAAAAAAAGCTAATCCTGTACAATATGAACAGAACAATGAGCGCGATGAATAACATAATTACTGACACTACCCAATAGCAGTTCACTAAAAACGGAATGCCCACGGCGTCCCATAACGATTAAATCAGCATTACACTTTTGAGCTAATTTACATATTTCCCGACCAGGGTTGCCTCTGATTTGGGTAAATTCTGTATTGAACCCAAGTTCTTTTGCTTTATCTGCTTTTGATTTCAACATTTGTAAACATTGTTTCTCAAATTTTTCCCAAAGTTGATGATATTCTTTCATCATCTCTGGGTTAGTGCCAATGTCAGTACCAATCATTGGCCAATAATTTATCGGACTTTCTTCTGCCTCCTCCGAGAGAATATGAACCAACATCAGACTAGGGTTACTGATTTTTGCTAATTTTAGGGCTATATCAAACACGCGATCGCCCATAGCAGATGTATCGATGGCAACTAAAATTTTTTCATACATAATTAATACTTCCAATGGTTTTGTTAAATATCTATTTACATTGTATAAAATTACCAAGGTTATCTAATAGTTAAATAAGTCAAGAATTATGAATCTTAATATATTACCAGGTAATAGTTTTCCCATTGGCGCAACACTCTTAAAAGACCCCAAAGGAGTAAATTTTTCCATTTACTCTAAAAATGCTACAGCAATAGAATTATTACTATTTGATGAACCTGACGCAGCTCAACCAGAGCAAGTAATTTTACTCGACCCTAAACAACATAAAACCCATCATTACTGGCACATATTTATTTATGGTCTTGAGGCAGGGCAAATATATGCTTACCGAGTTTATGGACCACTTGAGCCAGAAAAAGGTCATCGATTTGATGGTACAAAGGTATTACTAGACCCTTACGCTAGGGTAGTAGTGGGACAAGAAAAATATAGTCGTGAAGCTGCTACTAGTTATGGCGATAACTGTGCTTATGCTCTCAAAGGGGTAGTAGTTGACCCAACTGCTTATGACTGGGAAGATGATGTACCTCTAAACATACCCTACGCTTATACAATTATCTATGAAATGCACGTTGGTGGATTTACTCGTAACCCTAATTCTGGCGTTTCTCCAGAAAAACGGGGTACTTTTGCTGGACTAATTGAAAAAATTCCCTACCTGAAAGAATTGGGAATTACTGCTGTAGAATTATTACCCGTACAGCAATTTGATGAACAAGATGTGCGCGAACCTCTAATCAATTATTGGGGTTATAGTCCGATCGCCTTTTTTACTCCTCACCACAATTATAGTTCTCGCAAAGAGATTTTCGGACCGATGAATGAATTCCGAGATATGGTAAAAGCTTTGCACAAAGCTGGAATAGAAGTAATTTTGGATGTGGTTTTTAATCACACTGCAGAGGGTAATGAAAACGGACCGACAGTTTCTTTCCGGGGACTGGAAAATTCTACTTACTACATTCTGGAGACAGACGACTCCACTTATTACAGTAACTATAGTGGTTGTGGCAATACTTTCAATACGAATAATCCTTTTGTACATCGCTTAATTGTTGATTGTCTTTGTTACTGGGTTAGAGAAATGCACGTTGATGGGTTCCGGTTTGACTTGGCATCTGTTATGTCTCGGAGTGTGACTGGCGATCCGTTGGAAGATCCACCTGTGTTATGGGCAATTGAATCCGATCCTGTTCTGGCAGGGGCAAAAATTATTGCAGAAGCTTGGGATGCTGCGGGATTATATCAGGTGGGTTCATTTATTGGCGATCGCTTTGCTGAATGGAACGGACATTATCGTGATGATGTTCGTCAGTTTGTCAAAAGTGACCCCAAGATAGTTGATAAGTTAGCGGCTAGAATTATGGGTAGTCCTGATATTTATCCTCAACCCGACCGCGAACCCAATCATAGTATTAATTTTATTACTTGCCATGATGGTTTTACGATGAATGATTTGGTTTCTTATAATGAAAAACATAATGAAGCTAATTGTGAAGATAATCGCGATGGTGCTAATGATAATCATAGCTGGAATTGTGGGGTTGAAGGATTAACTAATAAGCAGGAAATTGAAAGATTACGACTGCGACAAATTAAGAATTTGTTCGCCATATTATTTTTCTCCCAAGGCACGCCAATGATTTTAATGGGGGATGAAGTCAGGCGAACTCAACTTGGTAATAATAATGGTTATTGTCAGAATAATGAACTAAGTTGGTTTGATTGGGAGCAAATTGAGAAACAAACGGATTTACTGCGATTTGTGAAAGGGATTATTAATTTTACCCAAGAGTTAGAAATGATGCGGGTAGATAAGGTTTTAGCGACAGTTGGTTCGGGTACTCCAGAGTCATCTTTACCTAGAGAAGAAGGGGAAGTTTACCCAAATGAAGTGCCTAATATTAGTTGGCATGGAGTACGTTTAGGTAAACCTGATTGGCATCTAGATTCTCGGACTTTAGCTTTTAGTTTGAAGCATCCAGAAAGTGGTGAATATTTTCATATTATTTTGAATGCTTATTGGAAACCTTTGATGTTTGAGTTACCACGTTTAAAAAAAGGGGAAAGTTGGTATTTAATTATTAATACTGCTTTTCCTTCTCCTAAAGATTTTAATGATTTAGATACAGCTACAAAAGTTATTGGTATTAGGTATCGGGTTGAGCCGCGGTCTGCTATTGTTTTAATGGCGAGATTTGATTAGTTTAGGGCATAGGTTTTGGGGATTAGGAGTTAGGAAAAAATCAGGAGTAATCATCTGTTGGTAGAAACAATTGAATCTATTTACTATTAAGTATTAGGGAATAAAATTGTACAAGTTGATACTTTGTAGATTGGGTTCGAGATACGCTTTTTATGTTGCGGAACAAAACCCAAACTACAGTAGTATAACTAATTATCTTAATTTCATAGGACTTACGCAAAGCAAGGTATTTTTGTCATGTTGAGTAGCAGAGTTTCGCCTCAGCATTACGGAGCTAAAGTCACCTCAAGTCAATACTTTCGTGCTAGCTCCGTAAATCCTGTTGATATTAATTTTATTTTTTATTTATCTGCTCCAAAAGCAACTCTGAAAGAGGATTTGTTTGTTCAAACTTCAATTCAACATTCATAGCAGATACTTTGAAATCAACAAAATAACCTCCAGATAGTACATTTACAACAATAAGTACTGTTAAAAGTATTCTTGAAACTTTATATTGCTTAGAATTTTCTTGATTAGAAGACTGATTATTATTAGACATTTTTTCTTTTCTCCTTTCAATTTTTTTTTGACTTATGTGCATTCCTGTATTTATGTGTCTGATCGAGCTGTTTTGTTACACAAATTTTTATTTCAAAAAACTGTCACATCGAAAGAATTTTGCCTAATTACTTACAGGGTATTATATCAAGTCTGGATAATTAGTGATGAAAAAACCTATTCTCTCTACACAGGGGAAATCTCCTTATTCTCCACCCCCCCCTTATTTATAAGTATTCAACTGGACATAATATTATTGGGTTGCCCCGGCGCTTAACCCTATCTAAAGTATGATAACTAATTCTCCAATCTCCTTTCAACTTTTTTTGACTTTTAGTGGTGTTTAGAAAGCCATTTTGTTCGTGACATAATTTTTTTTCACAAAACTGTCACATTTCAGGAAATTATTCACATATAAGTAAGCGTTGATAAATAGATGTCTACGATAATTCACCGGAAACTCCTGTAAAAAGGTAATTTCATTTATCAACGTCGAACATTATATATTTCCAGAATATAGTTTTTGGAGATATCTATTAGGAGATAGTTTTATCTAAGAATAAAATTAACTCTTTTATACTTCTCCATCAATTAAATATTTTTAGATGTTGGGGAGGTAGATTTTTTTTCGACAATAACCCTCACCTAAATTTTTTAGATTAATTAACTAAGGAGGTAGTTTCATGTCAGAATAAAAGGAGTCATTTCAGTTATCAGTACCTCTGCAATAAGGAGGCTTTAAATCAGGAATATTATCTTTTTTTATCCCCTTAAAAGGGGGAGACTTTAGACCACAATTTTTCGGTTACAATGAAACTAAAAACTGATGCTAAAAAGTCTTTTGATTTAGCTATTCAAGGTTTAGCAAATCCCAAAAATATAAAGGATATTCACGATTCATTAACTTCAATTGTTTTACGTGAATTTATTATTCGCACACTAAAACAATTTCATCTAGAACAGGTCGATTTCTATGATGTTGTTTCCGAAGTTTATATTAGAGGAACAAAAACAATAGACTCTGGAGAGCATATTGAAAACCCAGGAGCTTGGATAAGAATAACTTCTTTGAATATTATTCGGGAGATGAGCCGAAAACAACTCAAGGAGCAAGCTAACTCTGAGTTCATAGAGCGTCAAATTGCCCCTGACGATCGGGAGGAGAATAATGAAGTGGAATTGGAAATCTTAAAAAAATCACTTCAAACTCTAACCGAAAAAGATCGGCAAATTCTAGAATTGAAATATTTCCAAGATAAATCCTGGAAACAAGTAGTAGCTGATTTAGCCGATCGTGGAGAAATATTGAAAGAAGCTACTGTCAGACAGAGAGGGAAACGTGCATTGGAACGCTTAAAAAAAGCTTTTTGGTCCCTCAAATCTGAGAAATTATCAGCTTAGGGTTAAAAAAGTTTTATGGAGGAGCCATATTCCCCTAACTCACTTTTACTACCAAGGGTAAAGAATACTGACTCCAGTAGGCAAAAAGTAATAGTAATACAACATCGCAATGAACGAAAAACAGTTACAACCTAAACACCTGTTATCCTTATCAGAAGAGTATCGTCGCTTGATATCTCTTCCTGCATTTTCAGAGGATGACGCAGAGCGAATGGCAGAAATATTAGAGATTGCTAATTCAAATGAAGATCTCAACTGCCTCATCGAAGAGGTTGAAATGAATAATTACATAGGCTCACAAAAGGCTAAAAATCACAATCAGGGACTACAGCGTTTACTCCAAGCCATTTCAGAAAGTACAAGTGATTCTTCAGAGGTTAGTGCTTTGAATAAAGTTATTACTTTGAACAAAGCCAACATCTTGCGACAAACTCCTACTTTGGTAGAAGCCATCTTACAATTAGTCATAATTTGCTTATTTCCCCAAGGGTTAATGTTTATACTACCCATTTTGTCTCTTTTATTGAAATACAACAAAGGCTATAGGAAAACCGTTTTAGGGAAAGCGAGTAGCGGAGAATAAAACACTTGCCTTTCTGAAGAAAGCCTCGCCCAACACTTAAGTAATTTTGTAGTTGACTAGAATAACCGGATAGGGTGGGCAAATATCAAACCTATTAACTATTGATATCAATAATTACATTTGCCTACCCTACTTACTTTATTAAAATTAGTATAATGACTGACTGTTAGAAAAAACAATAAAGTTATTATGTCAATACCTCATCGGACTAAAATTGTTGCAAATATTGACCCTGCCAGTAAATCTTCAGAAGCGAGCGATCTCGTTTTCTGCTATGCGATATTCAGATTAATCAGTGATGAAAAAAACATCTTCTCCCTAATCCCTAATTCTTAACTCTCTTATTTAATAAGTATTCAACCAGCCGTTGAAATAGGCTGGCTAATTTCCTCCTGTCTGTTTTTAAGTTGATCCAAAAAGTTGTGTTTGTCCTTGAACTTCCTCAGTTCCCCGATGAATTTTTCGACTACCTTTAGGAATGTAAATCCAGCCAAACTCTTGCAGACGATAAGTTAAATTAGAAATGCTGACGCCTAACTCATCTTTAATTTTATAAAGGTTTGACCATTTAGTTAAATCTTTGCCTTGTCTTTTCTCCTCAAGAATCGATTTTGGCATCAATAAACAGCCTGCAAAATATTGAGCTTGCCATTCAATAGAATCAATTTTGCTGCCACTTGCACCCCGACAAACAAAAGGTTGTTCTGACTGATTTGGTGTTCCATAATCACCAAGGTCGAGTTCTAACTGCTTCACAGCTCCATCTGCTTCATCCTGATTAATATGTAGTACCCAATGACCAATTTCATGGGCAAGTGTTGATTCTTGAAAGCCTTGCGGCTTATCTAAAATCTTTTCATTGAGTTCAATCAGTCGTTCAGTTGGTAAAATTCGGGCAGCGATCGCTCCCCCTTCATCAGGAGGAATTTCATCCCAAACCACTCCCAAGTCTAAAAAATCAGCAACTAAAGAAGCTTCAAAAGGCCATCTGGGAGCAAAATTTGTGGTCTTATGCATTCGTCTGAGAATATCATTTGCCCGACGCTCAATCGACTCTTTGCGATAA
>NZ_JAAHGU010000085.1:0-32044 GCF_010692685.1 Okeania sp. SIO2F5
TAGCGAATTGTTGGCCGGTGGTAGGATTCCAGATGCGGGCGGTTTTGTCATCACTTGCAGTGGCAATGGTTTCACCGTCGGGGCTAAAGGCTACTGCATATACCGAGGACTGGTGCTTAAGGGTAGCTAATTGTTTGCCAGTATCGGCATCCCAAAGGCGGGCGGTTTTGTCAATGCTTGCAGTGGCAATGGTTTCACCGTCGGGGCTAAAGGCTACTGCATATACCGAGGACTGGTGCTTAAGGGTAGCTAATTGTTTGCCAGTATCGGCATCCCAAAGGCGGGCGGTTTTGTCATCACTTGCAGTGGCAATGGTTTCACCGTCGGGGCTAAAGGCTACTGCCTTTACCCAGGACTGGTGCTTAAGGGTAGCTAATTGTTTGCCAGTATCGGCATCCCAAAGGCGGGCGGTTTTGTCATCACTTGCAGTGGCAATGGTTTCACCGTCGGGGCTAAAGGCTACTGCCTTTACCCAGGACTGGTGCTTAAGGGTATGCAGATGATCTGGTAGTTGACTTAGCCCCTTGCGGATAGCTCCATCGGCTGCATTTTGAGGTAGAAATGAAAACTGACTGCTTAAAAATTTCCTGACCACTTTCCGCCACCAAGAATCTCGCAATTGTTTCAATTCTTGGATTTTGTGCATTGACTGAACTCCCAACAAAACACTTGTGTCATAAAGGTTATAAGTTCTGACAATCTCTGCTTTTCCTGCTATCTGACGGGTCAAGGATACTTCAGTATTATGTTTAGCTATCTTTTGTTGTATCCAAGCATAAGCAGATACCCCACTCATTAAAACTAAAGAAACCAATAAAATTTGATTCCGCTTTTGAGCTAATTTTCTAGCTTTCTTTTCTTGCTCTAATTCCCTTTCTCTACGTTCCTTTTCTTCTTTTTCTTGGCGACTTCTCAAATTCTGACTCTTCTCAATAAATTCATAAGCCACCCCATCTAATAAAGCCATTTCACCGTATTTTTTCAGATATTCTTCTGCTTTAGTTAACTGACCTGCTCGTAATAACAAACCATCTTTTTTACCATCTTTTTTCCACTCGGCAGCATCAGCTTCAATTTTCCTTTCTAATGGCAAAGTTTCTTGATATTCTTCTACCCATTCCCTCAAAGTTTTCCAACTTCTAATTAAATCTTCGTGAACAATATCTAATAATGTTCCCTCCTCCGACTTATCTTTAGTAATTAACCGATTATTTTGGTCTGCCAACTTATCACTAACTGCCGACAAAAGCTCTAAACTATGTTGTTCATTAGGCAATTTTTCTAATATTACTCGTCTGCGAGTATCTGTTATTTTTCCATAAATTATTGGCTGTTCTCCAGGCTGAACTAATTCTAAAAATATTCTCTTAGCAACTGACTTTTCCTCTTTACTCAAACTCTCAAAAACTTCATTCGCTCGCTTAGTCAAAGTACCTTGAATTCCACCCAATTTTCTATAAGTTGCTAGAGTTAAATATTTACTTTTATCTTCTCCTTGAGTGGCAGATTTCCACAGTGCATCGAGAGTATATTGTAAGAGAGGTAAACTACCAGGATTACGCAGAAAATCTTCCGTAATTTGGGCAACTAATCTCGGCTCAACTCCCATTCCCACTAATTCCGCTGGTTTTTCTATTGCCTCTTCTATTTCATCTTTTTCCAAGGGTATTACTAATAGTTGATGCTGCTTAATTTGATTAGCTAACCCTGCATATTCAGAACATCGGTCGAGAAAATCTGCCCGCATTCCCAATACCACACAAAATTTATCGGATTGCTTTTCCAACGCTTCCAAAAAAACATTAAAAAATTTCTGTCGTTCTTGTTCTTTTTGTTCTTGACCTTGACACTGAGTAAAAGCTTCTTCAAACTGGTCAATTATCATTACTACCTTTTCGGCTTCAGCTACATCAATAAACTTAATTAATTTCTCAGTTAAATTCTCTGTTTTTTTGCCTTCTATATTATAGGGGTGAGGTTCAGTTTTAGATCCCCCCCCGCCCCCCTTAAAAAGGGGGGAGTCTTCAATTTCTCCTTTTGTAAGGGAGGAGCTGTCAAATTCCTCTGCTGTCGCCCTTTCTAAGGGAGGAGTCTTCAAAGTCCCCGTTTCTAAGGGGGATTTAGGGGGATCTTTCATAATTGCCTGTTGCAAACTTTCCAAAGGAGATGAACCAGGAGTAAAAGGATTAATATAAAACCATCTATCGCTCCCCGATATTTTTTGCCCCCGCTTCAATTGATATAACAAACCTGCTCGCAACAAAGAAGATTTTCCACTTCCCGAAGCTCCCAAAACTGCCACAAAATTATTAGTTCTGACTCGGTCAATTAATTCATCAGTTAATCGAGTTCTACCATGAAAAAATACTGCATCATTTTCCTGCTGCTGAAAATAAGATAAACCACGATAAGGAGCAATATTTTTCCAGCGATCATCTATCGGTTGATGAGGAGTATTAGTAGTAAGAATAATCGCATCCCCAGAATTATGAAACATGGGTGCTTGAGATGTCTGAGACATATTTTGTTTGATAAAATCTGCCAAAATATAATTAGTTACCCAACCATCAACATAATTTTCTGGGTTTAAACCTTCCAGTAATTTTGCCGTAAAAATACCATGTTCCTCACTCAATTTTTCCACACTTGTTTCAAAGGAACGAGAAGCAGTAATCAAACAACGACTTATTTGTTTTCCCTCAGTTCCAGGGTCAGCTTCTTGGTCAAAATTCAATAATTCTCCACTAAAACAACAGTCTAAACAAACAATTTGTTTTTTAACCGGACTCTCTTGTAATATTTGTTTTAACCAATTTAAAGAAAGACCATAAATATTTCTCTTGAGTTGAACATCACTGGTAACCAAAAATCCTTCTCGAATACCTCCTTTTGTTGTTACATATCCATGTCCGGCAAAAAAGAGTAAAGCTACATCAGGAACTTCATTTTTTATAGGTGGATTAAATAAATTAATAATTGCTTGTTGGAGGTCATTAATCTTAACTATACCATCAGAAATAAATCTTTCTTTACCTTCCTCGTCATAGCCTTTTGGCAAACGTTGGACTCGAAATTCACCAGATTTTTCTAAAATATTGGCAATAGATTCAGCATCTTTAACAGGAGCTTTAAGGTTTAAATCTCCAGGTTCTGCTTTGATAAGAAACGGATAAAAATTAATTCCAACCACTAAGGATTCTCTAGACATAATGATTAATTATTAATTAAAATTTTAAATAAATTAAGATGGATAATTATTAGGATTTTCTATCAATAATCCCTCATTCAAAACAGCTAAATTTAGTTCATTGTCGGCTGAGACAAAAGTAATACCAGGTAAATTATAAGCTAAACAGAGCGAATTAATATTACAACCTGCTGCTAACTGAATCGCATCATAACCGTACGAAAAAAACTATTATTTGAACACTGCCGTTGATATCGGCATTAATCACTTTACCTGTTCCACTTCTAAACAAACCGCGTTTGACTCGTTTTCCCACATAATTCTCATGACGCCTGGGCAATTCTAAATCAAGTGCAGAAGTTTTACTGGTGTAACTTTCTTCTGTCTCCATAACTTTGATACCAGCAAGTTCACATTTATAAGTTATCTGTTGAATTAGCTTAGAGTGTGGTATTTGGGTAAAGTTTTGATTGTTTTTTTTACCGATGTTTGCACCTTGTTTCCAATTATCATTTTTTCCAATTACTACAGTACCAATATTGTTTGTGGTTAGATACTCAACCACTAAGAAACTGGTGTTATGTAGATAATTCTCCACAAAACGATTTCGGTTATAGGTTAACGCTTCAATCTTACGGCTCGTTTTTTTCTGGCCTTTGAGAACACTTTGGTACTTGGCTTTTCGCTTGTTATATAGTTGATTGACACTTTTTAGTGGCTTCCCGTTAATCAGCAGTGGTTTGACACCAGGCTTATTTGTAGATAGAGCGACTAATCTGTCAATTCCTAAGTCTATTCCGGCTACATATCTTGAGTTTATTTGTGGCTGATTCGTTTTTTCATACACTACTTCAATTATATAGCAGCTAGTAGCAGGTACTATCCTGACTTCGATTACAGTATCCACAACTACAGGTATTTTGATCTCACTCATGGATAAGTGACAAATACCATTTTTTAAAGGGGCTTTATAGACTGATTCCTTTGAATATATAACTACATTTCTACCTTGGGTTTTGTCCTTATACTTGGGTATTTTGGGCTTACCCAAAAACTTACAGGGATGTTTTGACCATTCTTTGATTGCCTGAAAATAACTACGCCAAGTGGCAACCAAGCATTTGATTATTTGTTTGGAGACCTTGGTTGGTAATGCTCTATAGGCATCGCTATCTTTGGTGGCGTGGTACAGTTTAGTTAAATCCAGGCTTTTTGAGGACTGGAAAAAATGCTGACGACAATAATAATTAGCCAAATTATACAAGTTTTTAGACTTAAAGGCTAATTCATCACAAACTCGCCAAAAGTTATGTGTTCGGTTAATAATATGTCTATCAACAAGTCGCATTCACTTATTCGCTTTTTTGATAATTTATTGTTACCTATTTAATATTGCAACAATGAGTGTAAATTTTACAACTATTTTCTACGGTTTAAGTTTAACAGTTAATCACCCCTTAAACCATAAGTTTCAGCGAATGTCATTCCCAAGTTAATAATACTTTCAGTAATTTCAATAATTTGGTACTCTTGAAGAGTGTCTTGTCTAAATTGATGATTAATTTTTGCTGCATCTGTCATACTAATATTTCCACCACGCGATCGCCTGGTAATAGCAGCAATAAATATTTGATTATCCAAAGCAGGATTGAACAAACCCAAAACCCAAGTAGAACCAATTTCATTGATATAACCCTTGACTAATGCACTACTATCTAAAAAGTAGATTGCCATTTAACGACGTTCCTCAATAATTGTTTCAGAAATAGGTTTTCCTTCTATTTGAACCAGTTGTCGTTCAGTTATTGGTTTATAAGATGGAGTTTTAATTTTCTTGACAATCCCAGAATTTATTAAAGATTTATGAAAAGCATCTTGTGGATCTAATCCATTTCTTTTAGTTAGGTATTGTTGAATTTTTTGATTAAGTTGTTGCAGTTCTTCTGGCTCAAGCATCTCAAGTTTATTTATAATTTGTGTAAGGATTGCCTGTGTCATAACCTACCCGTTTTTTTAGCTAATTTTTCTTCTATTATACCTAGTATGATAAATGTTTGTTACAAATGCTAGGAACGTTGAATACAACGTCTCTAGATCAGAGGGAAGAAAGTATAGCGCTGTGCGCAGGGAACAGGGAACAGGGAACAGGGAACAGGGGGAATAAATTGCCGATCATATAAGACTTCTAGCTCTTTTGCCCCTACTACAATTTGTAAATATACCAGCGCTCATTGCTATATTGGAAAAAAACTTGCCTTGACCTAGAAAGTGTATATTCATTAGAAATAAACTTTGAAGAAGGAGACAGGAGACAGGAGACAGGAGACAGGAGGAAAATTACATGGGGATAGTCAACGAAGGGCCGCTCCGCGTCTACGCTCCCCCAAGTAATGCGTGAACACCCCCGTTGACGGTGGGGTATTAAACCCACAAAGAAAATGATAAATAAAGGATATTTACCATGAATGATTCAAAGAACAAATTTTTATTATCTATGTTATTAGCAATCAGAGAATTAGACGAATTAGATACTCCCTTAAATTCCCAGGAAAAAAACAATCTTTATATTTTTGCTGGGCAATTAAAGGCTGATATCACTGCTTGGGGAATATCTATTAAGCCTAATTTAATAGAACTAATTAACAATAACCCATCTTTAAATGCAGTTTTTCAAGACATTAAATCAAAATTAGAAAAAATTGATAATATTCCCGAAAATTTAATTCCCAGTCAAGATGAATTAGCAACAGTTATCCCGATAAAAATTGAACCACTTCAACGTCCTATTATCAAACTTGATGCTTCATATTTAAAAAGTAACGAAATTACAAATATGTCTATCCAGATTCTTTCATCACCACAGCCATCAAAAACAGCTAAAAAAATTAGTAAACTTGAGCAGTTATTAAATTTTATTCGCCAAAATCGGTCAGATAATAAATAAACCATAATTACAAAAATTTTCAGCTTTGTTGTAGCTTGGGTCAAGGGGGAATAATTCTATCAACTTACACAATTTAATAGCGGTATTCCCTAACCAAGCAATCATTTTTTTTGACTATATTAAAACTATTAACTGATAACTTAAATGACCGATATTATTAATCCTACCATTGACTTATTTCTCTATGACCTGAGAAACAGTATCGGTGATGATGAAAAAGACATAGACCAAAAACGCCAATATTTTTATCAAAAATTCCATGAAACTGTTCGGGAAAAGTTAAAACAAAACGAGGAAGATAATAACAACAAGCAAAACCTAGAAGTAGAATATTTTCACCTTCTTAAATCTATTTATGCTCCTTTAGATTCTGATACTTCCCTAGAAAATGGTTATTACTATCCAGTAAGACTAGGAGACAGTTACGGACTATTATTAGAAGTTGCTGCACCCGACAAACAACTGCCCGAACATTTTGCCGAATTAAGAACAAAAGTTCAACAAAAATTAGGAGAAAATATAGCCACATTAGGTCAGACCTGGATGTTATCTGCCTACCTACCTAACTTCTCAGAAAAAACTTCAGAAGAAATAGCTAAAGAATGTTATCAAGCAGTTTTTCCTAATGTAGAAAAAATAGAATTTGATAGCAAAGGTGAATTTATTGGAGCAACAATTTTTGAAAATTCTAACACTAGATTAAAACAAGAAATAGTAAAAATAGGAGATAAAGAAATATTTACTGTTGTGCAAAATCAACATATTATTATTGCCATCTATCCAGACCAAGAAAGCTTCAATAAATTAGCCCAATTCTATACAGACTGGATGCGGTTATTTTATTATCACCATAAAATTATTTGGGCTTATGGTCAAAGTCGTATTTTAATAAATAAAATCAAAGAAAAATTTAGTCAAATTCAGACAATAACTGAATCCATAGAAGAAAATATTACTCAAAAAAATGGCAAGATAAATAATTTACAAAAATTTAGCGATATCCTCAGTCAGGTGCAAGTTATCATCCACCAATACACCAGCAATTTCAATAATCTCAAATTTCAACAAGGCACAATAGAAATCAACTTAAACAATTACAATAAAAGATTAGAAACTCTCAAACAAAAAGCAAAAAAAAAAGTTACTTACAATCGAAATAATATCAACTTCTTAGAAGATTTGAGTAAATTAGTAAAGGAAAAATACATCTTACAAATAACAAAAAATTTAGAAACCTCTGAACTAGGATTGAGATTATTAGAAGATAATATTAACGCTATCCGCAGTCAAATAGAAATAGAAAAAGCCAAGAGCGACCGCGACTTTAAAGAATTAATTGCTGTTGTAGGTACAGGAGTAGCAGTTGCTGGTTTAACAGGAGATAATGCCACAACAGAATGTAAATCGATTTTCGGCGATAAATTTTTCCTTTGTCAAAATACATTGATATATAAACTAATATTAGTTTTGATTGCTAGTTTCTTAGCTTGGTTTTTCAGAAGATATATATTAAAGCGGCCTTGAAAAAGGGAGAAGGTGGTAGTGCGTAGTAATGCTACAAAGAGTGTGGGAAGTGTGGGAAGTGTGGGGAGAAATTAAAACATATATATTTTTACAATTACTATGCAGAACAACCCACAATTTTTTATATGAAATACAAAAAATTAAATCAATTATCGCACTCTTATTCATCAATTCTTTCCCCCTACTTCCTACTCCTTCTTTTCTGTAGATTTCTAGATGTCAGAGTAGTATGGAAAATTTATTGCTTCGACGATCTTTGGTTTAATTATGTCTACCTATTTAGGGATTGCTGATTAAATATAAAAGCATTTACAGATAAAGATTTTAGCCTTTAAATAGCGAAAAAAAACTGCAACTTTTTCAGCTTGAGCGACCAAAAAGTTAGGATAAAAGGCAGAATAATTGCAGAAAAATCAAGGAATAAAATATCCGACTAACTCCTCTAAATTCCCCATTCCTCCTGACTTCCCCTCCTGGGAGGGGGAGGGGCGAGGGGTGGGTTGACTCCTGACTCATACCAAAAAAACTTATTCAGCAAACCCTATTTATTCTCTTATTCTTTACTTTTTCTCAGCAAATACTCATTTAAAAGTGTTTTAAATAAAAATATATAACTAGATAAATTTTCACAATATATAAATCATACTTTGTGAAAATTTCCTTAATGTGTGTCATCTTCAGCTTGATTATTTGGTAGATATAATGAATTGGGAAAATTTTGAACAAGATTTATCTATGACCGATACAACCACAAATGAAAAATTGACTGCTAACTATAATATTGAAAATGCAGTTTTAGAACGTTATCAAGCAGGCGCTCAACAAGTACAACCAGCTCTATGTTGTCCGACTAAATATGAGGAAAATTATCTAGATATTTTACCTCAAGAAATTATTCAAAAAGATTATGGTTGTGGTGACCCTACTCTTTATATTTCTCCTGGAGAAACAGTTGTAGATTTAGGTTCGGGTGCTGGAAAAAATTGCTATATTATTGCTCAAAAGGTTGGTGCTGAAGGACAAGTAATAGGAGTAGATTTTAATGATGATATGTTAGGATTAGCTCGAAAATATCAAAATGAAATAGCTACTAAAGTTGGGTATCATAATACGAAATTTGTCAAAGGAAAAATTCAGGATTTAGCCCTTGACTTAGACATAGTTGAACAGTGGCTAATGGCAAATCCAATTACTTCTATTGATGCTCTAGCAGCTTTTGAATCAGAATGTAATGCTCTCCGCAAAGAACAACCTTTAATTCCAGATAATAGTGTTGATGTAGTAATTTCTAATTGTGTGTTGAATTTAGTTCGCCCCCAAGATAAAGAAAAACTATTTAGTGAAATTTATAGAGTTTTAAAGCGAGGTGGTAGAGCAATTATTTCTGATATTGTCTGTGATGAAGACCCCACTCCAGACATTATTAATGACCCGGAATTATGGAGTGGTTGTATTGCTGGAGCATTTCGAGAAGATGTTTTTCTAAAAATGTTTGAAGAGGCTGGTTTTTATGGAGTTGAAATTCTCAAACGTCAAGAAAAACCATGGCAAGTAATAGATGGAATTGAATTTAATTCTGTGACAGTTCGTGCTTTTAAAGGAAAAGAAGGAGAATGTTTAGAAAGGAATCAGGCTGTAATTTACAAAGGTCCTTGGAAACAGGTGGTTGATGATGATGGTCATACTTTGTACAGAGGTCAAAGAATGGCTGTTTGTGATAAAACTTTCAAAATTTATACAGACCAAAATGGTCCTTATTATCAAGATTTTTTGCCTGTTGAACCTTATACAGATATTCCATTAAATTCAGCACAACAATTTGATTGCCGACGTTCTAAAAATAGGCATCCGAAGGAAACTAAAGGTTTAGATTATCGAATTACAAGTGTTAATGATAATACGGATTGTTGTAGTCCTTCAGATTGTGGTTGAATTAAATCAAAAATAGTCTTAAATTACAGACTGGGATAATTCTAATATCATGTCTGGTTTAATACTTATAAATCATTGAGTAGCAGAGCAGGGATAGATTTGCCGTTGAAGTGAGAAGATGATTTTTTTCATCACTAATTAAAGGGATATTCTATTAATGATCTGACTTTAAATACAGTAGAAACGAGAGACTAATTTCTACTGTATTTTTTTGTATAACAGAAGGAAGAAGCAAAAATCTGGCGTTGTCTGAGTTTTCAGCTTTTAGGGGAAGTGGTAGATATGTAGCGGTCGTAAAAATTATTCAATTTTAAAATACTTAATTTTTGATTTTTTTTAAATTTTTATAGTTTAGGCATATGACCGGGTAAAAGAAATATTTATGGCGAGCGATCGCTCTCTAAAAATCATTGTTTAATTTGGCAGAATTGAGGTTCTCATAATATAGAGTCGATCGATATAGATGCCAAATTAGTTCTGTACATATTTTTTGTCAGTTTATAATCAAGTTTTTCTATCAATCAGACATAAAACAGTAGAAAAATAAATAGGTACAACAAGTTATATTGGGGTGCATCTCATATTTGCAAAAATACTTTTTTCCTATATATTCCCTGTTGTCTGTTGCCTGTTGCCTGTTGCCTAAAAGCGATAAATTTTTGGCTTTATTCAAAATTGAGATACACCCTTATATTGAACGCTTTAATCATACTCTTCGTCAGTGAATTTCCCATCTTGTTAGGAATACTTTATCCTTTTAAAAAAAATTGGAAAATCATTTAATATCTATATTAAATTTAATACATTATACAAATTCCCAAAAATAATGCTATAGTTTAGATGCGACTTCAGTTATTAAGTGATAATAATGCTTCAGTAATGTTTGCATGCGATTATCGGTATTAAACCAAAATATCTTATTTCTTTTCACCCTACTCCCTACTCTCAAGGATATTTAACAATAATGCGTTAAAAATGGTATTATTCTGATGCAATGGCCACCCCAATTTTAGAATATTGCTACATATTTACCGAGAAATTGTGGGTATGCGCCTCCCCTTTTAAGGGAATAAAAAAAGAGAATATTTATTATTTAAAGCCTCCTGATTGCAGAGATACTGATAACTGATAACTGTTAACTGATAACTGAAATTACCACGTTGGGAATAGTTCTAATATTCTTGATATTTAACCACTTTTGAACTGCCAAAACTTTTGATACATAGCAGTCGAAAGAAAGGTTAAGGCTTATCAAAAGCTGAAAATTCAGACAAAGTAAGATTTTTCCTTTTTCCTTTTTTCCTCTTCACTCTTCCTTCTTACTTCTTCTAATCAGTTATGATAAGATACCATAGTTATATCCAGTTCTACAAACCTACCATTTCATAAATTTTGAGGGTGTTTGAGCTATTACCAATTATCCATTACCCATGAATGAATAAAATGCCTAATTCAAATTTTCAACCTTTAGATAATTATTCAGTTGAGTCAGAAGAAAATAAAAACGACCAAAATGACGAAATGGAAGTTATAGAATCTTATAATCCTGAAACTAAGGTAATGCTGGAGCGGTTTATTTTAGTATTAATAGCAATTGGATTAATCGTAGGAGCAATTTTATCGGTTGGAGTTGTTTATATTCTTGATAAAACTGGATTTACAACTCCCCCCAGTCAACAACCAATAAATCTAGGAAACTAAAAAGCGACTGCTCTATCTCAATTCTATCTCAATTATTATCTATCTAGATGGCAAACATATTAGTGAGTAGATAAAAACTACCTGAGTAGTTATTTTTTTGTATTTACCTATGTGATAATATCTAATAATCTAATAATATTTAGGGATTTAATTATGACAGATTCTCAACAAGTTCCTGTAGATGAAAAATTTGTGCCTTTTCTTCAGAAAGTTCAAACTCAAGCAGGATTACCAGATATTTATGATGCCAGAGATATTAGTGTTATTGTCTTTCGTACAATGCGAGATTTAATGACAACAGAAGCATCTAATCAGGTAGCTTCAGATTTAAATTCTGGTAGTGAAAAACCAGACCCAGATGAAATAGCAGAACTTTGGAAAGATAATAATCCACTTGTTGCTTTTCTGAGTAAAATTCGACCACCACTTACATTTGATGGTGATACTTTTATTTTCCGAGTTAATCAAGAATCAGGTGTTCCTAAAGGAATAGCACCGGAAACTGTAATTAAAGCTGTTTTTTCTGCGACAAAGGAAGAACTTTCTCCAGAAATAATTCAAGAAATAGCTAATTTCATGCCAGATAAAGTTAAGGTTATGTGGAACGAAGCTTAGGAGATTAATATTTTTTCCACTCTTTAAAATAACTAGGTTTGTTAGTGCAGCATTTTTTAGGAAAGGAGGAATAAAGAAGGAATAGAAAAGATTTTTTTTAATTTTCAGCACTGCTATAGCTATCCTAGATAAAATATGAACATTAGCTATATATCAAGAGAATTAACCCTCAGTATTTAGATAACTAAAATTTGTTCAAAATCTATTTAGGACAGCTATATATAATCATCTTCAGTTCGCAAAGATTTGCTGATAATTTTAATTAACTTATTTCTAGCTTTCATCCTTCTTCCTAATTTTTAATCATAGTAAATACAAGGATTAAATTTAATCTTATACTCGATCAAAACAAAATCCTGCTAATCACAACAACTATCCTTTCCATAAAATAATTTTTGAGATTTTGACTCAGTTAGCCTCCTACGGAGGAACTGTGTTAACATTTGAATAATGCGGGTTTCATACCTGTCACAAAGGCGCACCACTAATTTCTTTAAATAAGCGTAGAGGTCTTATACCAATTTGAAAAAAGAATGCTACAAAAAAAAAGCTGAAAATCATGCTTAAAAATAACTTCTCCAATCCGATAAACTACCTATTTCAATATTTACAATATCTGCGAGTGAGAAAATTTTAGACTTAAGGCCAAAAATATAGATTAAGCGGTTGTTTTGCTGGCGCACAACTGCATTAATGCTGCGCGACATCTTTGCGGAGCATGACCTAGGAAAAAGTGGAGCTTCCCGAGGGGTAGGATAGCTTTGATAGCGCACAACTACGTTAACGCGTCAGCGTCCTGTAGGGAATGGTCTCCTCCCCATATCCAATCCACCAAGAGAGACGCAACTACATTTTCTGAATTTAGTATTAAAGCAAATGTTAAAAATCTGGATAAAACAATTACATTTTTATTTTTTATCTATCCCAGATTGAATATTAAAAAACTTACTCTCACTCTCCAAAAAATTGGCGGATAAAATTGTATAAATTTTAGGATTATCAGGGCAGTCATGCAAAATTCAAAAAAGGTGCTAATATTCAAAAATCAACAATTAATCATTATTTATTTTGAAAAGAAGAAGATTTACTAAAAGATTTTTTTTATTGTAGGGCGACAGCTAGTGACAAAGTCAAAGAGAAGTTTTAAACCTTGAATTATTGACAAAATTACCTGCAGAACTATTCAATAATTTGCTTTTATGCCGACTCCTGACTCTCTAACTTAAAGCACAGATACTTATATATCCTCGCCTATTTCTTAATTATTTCTCAGGTTAGACTCAGTTTATCTAGATTTAATTATAAATGTCTGTAATTAATAATTAAATTAAAAAATCTATAAATTGAATTTTATCAAACATCACTATTTTATGACATTTGCTATTACTGTTATATTTGAGTGTAGGAATAACTAATGATTGTTTTCCTAACTCTAAACCAACTATTGAATCAAATACTAATACCAATTTGATAAATTTTTGCTACAAATAGTTAGGCTATTTCTTAGGAGTCAACCCACCCCTCGCCCCTCCCCCTCCCAGGAGGGGAAGTCAGGAGTCAGGAGTCATAATGAATGGCTTTAATACCATTTTTAGAGTGTAAATTATCTTTTTTGTCAAAGGAACATTTACTGTAAAATATTTTTATCGCACTTATTATTCGTAACATTCTTTTTTCAAATTGGTATAATACAAGTGGAGCGATCGCCCAAAACTCTGACCCTAGTAAAAATCTCTGTACTGGTAAAAATTCTTAAACAAACATCTACAAAAAAAATAGAATAGCTATCTGTAGCACTGACCTCATAACCTACTTTAGTCAAAGTTAATTAGTGCGAGGAAGCCGTAAATACAATTGTTGATGAAAAACTTGATTTAAACTATAGTAAAGGAGTACAAAAGTTATTGAAAAAATAGATGCCTAGCCATTTTATAAAAGTGGTAATTAATTATTAAAATTAATATCATTACATCAAAATATAATGATGAAAAAAATCATAAAAATGTAAATATCAAATTTACTTCAATCAATACTTATCTGTAAAAAAAATATATCACAAATTTTTAAACTCCTTATTATTAAATAATAACAATGATTCAGACAGCTTTTACACCTTTCAAAACCAAACTTGATAAAACCTTAACTAAGAAAAAAATTACTGTTTTACAAATTAACCTTGGCAAACGTTGTAATCTTGCCTGTACCCATTGTCATGTTGAAGCGAGTCCGAAACGAACAGAAGAACTTTCCCCAGAAATCTGTGAACAATTAATTGAACTAATTAATAGATTTCCTCAAATTCAAACAGTTGACTTGACTGGTGGAGCACCGGAAATGAATTATGGTTTTAAACAATTAGTTAAAGCTGCTAGAACAAATAAAAAAGAAGTAATTGTTCGTTCTAATTTGACAATTTATTTTGTTAAAGGATTTGCAGATATTCCAGAATATTGTGCTGACAATCAACTGAGAATTGTGGCATCATTGCCTTGTTATTTAGAAGATAATGTCGATAAAATGCGCGGTTATGGCGTTTATAGTGAATCAATTAAAGCATTGCAATGGTTAAACAAATTAGGATATGGAAAAGATCGACATCTGATCTTAGATTTAGTTTATAATCCTCCCGTTCCAAAGAAAAATAAATTTACCCTTCCTCCTAATCAAAAAAATCTAGAGGAAGATTATAAAAAATATTTAGAAGAGAATTTTAACATCTACTTTAACCAACTTCTTACAATTACCAATTTACCCATAGGTAGAACTAAGCTATATCTGCAAAATAGAAAAATATATCAGCCTTATCTAGATTTTTTGGAGTCAAATTTTAATTCTGAGACTGTAGAAAATTTAATGTGTCGAAATGAATTATCAATTGATTATTTAGGTAATGTCTATGACTGTGACTTTAATCAGATGGAAAAAATCCCAGCTCAAACTAACAAAATTGAAAAAATCACAGTAGCTAAGTTATTAGAAGCTAATAGTTTAGACATAATTGAACAAGTGCAGACAGAAAATTATTGTTACGGTTGTACAGCAGGTTGTGGATCTAGTTGCAGTGGGTCATTAATATAATTTAGAGCAAGTAAAAAATATAGTTTAAATTAATCCCCAAGCTACTACTAAAGGATTAATTTAGAGATGTTTAATTTCCTGAATTCCCAAATCTATGATAATATCTAAATTAGCAATACTATATATTACTAACTTATATACAAAGCCAGCAAATTATCACAAGAATAATGCTAGAAACATCACTAAACTTATCCCCTACTTCTATGGCAGCAAGCTTTCAGGCACTTTCTGACCCATTACGAATTAAAATATTAGAACTGTTGCGTACACAAGAACTATGTGTGTGTGATATATGCGATCGCCTTCAAGTTTCTCAGTCCAAACTATCTTTTCATCTCAAAAATCTCAAAGAAGCTGCTTTAGTTAAAAGTCGCCAGGATGGTCGTTGGATATATTACAGTCTTAATTTATCTCAACTTGAAAGTTTAGAAAAGTACCTATCAGAATATCAAAAAATTAGCCCCTTACCAGCTCACCTTTGTGTCAATAATGATTAACTGAAATGCCTGATTATTTCAGTTATCAGTTAACAGTTATCAGTACCTCTACAATCAGGATGCTTGGCATAAGAAATATTCTCTTTTTTTCCCTTAAAAGGGGAGGCGCATACCCACAAATTTTTCAGTAAAATTTGGCAGCAAATCTGAAAATCAGGGTAATACTAATATCATCACCGCTTAATTAAAAATCCAAAAAATTCTATCCTCTCCTCATTTTGTCTTCTCTTTTTTCCTTGTTTCCCATGATTCATACTAAGTATCATACATGAAAAAAAATTGATGATTTTGCTCTACTTCCTCCTTTCATCAACAATCTTAAGTAAATCAAATTTAGTACTACAAATATCTAAGCTGATATAATATGACTCCAGTTTTTATAAAAATCAACATTATAGATAATACATATAAAATAATACCCTCTAAATTAATCCTCAACAGATAGGTGCTTTAACTAATCTCATAATTTAACTAACATCATATCTTAATAAGCAGTCGTAAAAATATTTAATCCACTCTATAGCACTATAGTTTATAAAATAGATATCTAGACTATATTTTATTATTCCAAATAATGACTAACCAACAAATAGAACGAAACATTAGACTGTTGCTCGAAACTCGCGAATGTCCAAACTGTTACCTAGAAGGAGCCAGACTTGGAGGTGTAAATTTAGGAGGAGCTAATCTTGGAGAAGCAAAATTACCAGTAGCTAACCTCGCAGGAGCAAAGTTAGGAGGAGCTAACCTGGGAGGAGCTAACCTGGGAGGAGCTTACTTAGGAGGAGCTTATCTGGGAGGAGCTAACTTAGGTGGAGCTTACTTGGAAGGTGCAAATTTAGAAGGAGCTTATCTATCAGGAGCTAACTTAGGAGGAGCTTATTTGGAAGGTGCAAATTTAGCAGGAGCAAATCTAGAAGGAGCAAATTTAGGGGGAGCAAACCTCGAAGGAGCTAGTATAGAAGGGGCGCTCCTCAGTGGTGCAATTATGCCAGATGGCGGAAGACATGAGTAAGTGCAATTAGGTGAAGTTGAGTAATTCCCATGCTTTTTTCTGTTTAAGTTGACCAAGAGTGTGGAGAATACTTGCTTCATCCTAATTAGATTCAGGATGAATGGCCATCAAAATTATGCATCCTATACATTTTGTTAAGTGGATATATAAAAAAGTCCATTCTTACGGAATACCAATACCAGCAATTTTAGCTTCTGGTGCAGCAATTGTGAGTTTATTATTTTTCAGGCACTTAGGGGGATTGCAGAGACTAGAGCTAGTTGTATTTGATGGGATGGTGCGTCTGGGACCTGATAACATCTCTGACTCCAGATTATTAATAGTAGAGCTTACTGAAGAAGATATACAGTATTTGGGACAGTGGCCAATATCTGACAAAAATTTAGCAGATGTTTTAGCTTCTCTACAAAAGCATCAACCCAAAGTAATAGGTGTAGATTTCTACCGAGATGTCCCTAAATATCCCGGTTATACAGAATTAGTAGAACAGCTACAGAAACCAAATGTTTTTGGCATTACTTTTATTGGCGATCGATCTGTGAGTACAACACCGCCACCTCCTAGTATGCCAAAGGAAAGAATTGGCTTTAATAATATTCCTTTTGACCCAGATGCTGTAGTTCGTCGCTATTCATTATTTATTAATAATGATGAAGAAACAATGGTGGCGTTTGCCTTACATTTAGCTCTCGCTTATCTCCAAGAATATGAAATATCCCCTCAGATAACTGAAAATAACGAATATCAATTAGGTGACGCAATATTTAAAAAATTACAACCTAACTCTGGAGGATATCAACAAATTGATGCTCAGGGATATCCAATTTTAATTAATTATCGTAATTCTCGATCTATAGCTCCAAAAATTACAATCAAAGATGTTTTATTAGGTAACTTTGACCCCGAATTAGTTAAAAACAAGATTGTCATAATTGGTAATACAGCTCCTAGTAGCAACGACTTTTCTTTTACCCCTTACAGCTACTCATTAAAGTTAAAGATGTCAGGAGTAGAGATTCATGCCCAAGCTACCAGTCAAATTATTAGTGCAGTTCTTGACGATCAAAAGCTATTTTGGTACTGGGATGAATCAACGGAAATACTATGGATTCTCAGTTGGTCAATAGTCGGTGGTCATATTGCTTGGCATATCAGACGACCTTTTATTTTGTTGCTAATTAATATTCTAGCTTTAGGAGTTTTAGTAGCTATTAGTTATGGCATTTTTATCAAGATGGGATGGATACCTGTAGCAGCACCAATATTAGGAATAGTTATGACAAGTGGGATAGTAATAGTCTACAAAATTCAGGCATCATGGCAACAACAAAATATGGTGATGAAATTATTAGGTCAACAAACTTCTCCAGAGATTGCTCAAGCTCTTTGGCAAGAACGTTCATATCTGATTAATAGTGGAATTTTGCCTCCAAAAACAGTTACAGCAACAATTTTATTTACTGACCTAAAAAACTTTAGCACTATCTCTGAAAAAAAAACTTCAGAAGCTTTAATGAATTGGTTGAATGAATATCTGAGTGCCATGACAGATATTGTCATAAATCATCACGGAATAGTCAACAAATTTACTGGAGATGGAGTTATGGCAGTATTTGGAATACCAGTACCTCGTACCAGTGTTGAAGAGATTGCTATAGATGCGCAAAATGCAGTTAATTGTGCTTTAGCAATGGGTCAACATCTATCACAATTAAATCAAAAATGGCAACAACAAAATTCTCCTGAATTAAAAATGCGTATAGGGATTTATACAGGAACTGTTACAGTTGGTAGTTTAGGTGGAAAAAATCGCTTAGAATATGGAGTAATTGGCGATGGTGTTAATATTGCTTCTCGCTTAGAAAGTTTTGATAAAGAACGTCATCCAGGAATTTGTCGAGTTTTGATTGCTCAAGAAACTTTGAAATATTTAGATAGAAAATTTTCAGTAGAAGCTTGGGGTAATTTAAATTTAAAAGGAAAAAAAATACCAGTAAATGTATATTTAGTTACTGGGAAAAACTATTTTTAAATTAACCATAAACAACAAATAATTTTCAATTTTGACTCCTCATCAATGTTGCTATTTTTCTACAACCACAAAAAAATATTAAACTATTTTTTCACACATTAGTGCAGGATGGTGGAAATAACTAATACCATTTCTCAAAAACTTTTCTACATTTTCTTTGGCTGGGGAGTAGGGGAGTAGGGGCACCTGGGAAGTATGCGCGGTCGTTAACATCCGTACAGGACGTTGTATGCAACATCCTTACAGAGAAGTAAACATAAGAATAATTAACATTAACTTGACTCAAATTAGTAAAAAGGTGATTCGGCCTGTGTTAATTACTTAATAACTGAACTTTACCTAAGTATAGCGAGTATAGCATTAATGCATGGGAATTCGTATAACCACTTAAAATCAGCTTAAAAAGCTGATTGTACAAGCTTTCTTACCTTCTTCTTCCTGCTTTATTCCTTCTTCAACTAGCTAGTTACACAATTCATAAATGGATAAACTATAATAGTAATAAGTAATTAAAACAGTTACCCAAAAAAGGAATTTAGAATATGTATCTACAAAATTTCCGTTTTTCTATTACTCTCAAAACTATGATTTTGACATTAGTTTTAGGATTATTTACTACTTCTTTTCCCAACAGTACATCAGCAAACTCTACTCATTCTGCTAGTTCAACTAATAGGAAAGCAAATACTACTCTAGGTATTTCTCAAAATACCTTAGCAAATATTGTTCCTAGAGTCGAAGGTGGTTCAACAGGTACTTATGGTGGAGGATCGCGAGGAGCAAATAATTGTATAGATGAAGGTCAAAAACCTCTAACTCCTCTAATTCCCAAGATAAATCAAAAACAAGAATTAACCCTAGTAACCTTAGCCTCACATCCAACAATTTATATGTATGTGCCAGAAAATACAGCTATAGCTGGAGAATTTATCTTGAAAGACTCTAGTCAAAAAATAGTTTATGAAAAGCTACTACCAGTGTCAAATAGTCAGGGCATTATACGTATTAAAATTCCCAACAATCAACCAGAATTAAAAGTAGGAGAAAATTATCAATGGACATTCTCTTTGAGCTGCGAAGGAAGTGGTTCTGGAACTATTGTTCAAAGCTCAATTAAAAGAGTTAATCCCAATCCAAATTTGACAACAGAAATACAGCAAAAATCAGAGAGAGACCGCTGGTTAATTTATTCGGACGCAGGTATATGGCACGAAAAACTGGATGCCTTAGCAGAAAAAATTAGTTTGAATCCGAACGATAACAAACTTAAATCAGAATGGCAAAATCTGCTTAATTCAGTAGGTTTAAATGATGTAGCTACAGAGCCATTAACTTCAACTAATTAGCAAGTTAATTTGAAGACTCGAATTAGTCATATCACCTACACTACTTAACAAATAAGGTATGGAGAAAAATAACTATTTTAGAATGACTATAAAAATGTAGCAATCCTATTTCAGTTGCGGGTAAAAATATCTTTTAATTTAGGGAACACCGGAGCTGGGAATAGAGGTAAAAGTTTCAGAGTTTTTATATATCCTTAGATTTTTTACAAATGATTTCTAATTGCTATATTTGTTAGAAAAGTAGGCATAACATCTAAACTTGAATTAAATCCTCTTTCTAGGAATCATTCAATTTTAAATGTTTACCAAACATCTCTATTGATAAAGCAACTCAGTCAAAAATGAGTATCAGAGATATCTAAGAAATCGTCAAAAAAATTATCCCAAAATACCCCATAGTCAGAATCAATGTTACATGAAAATTAGATAAAAATCTGATAAGACTACGATGAAAATAAAGGTTTTTACCTCTATATACGAGTATCATATACATTAATACTAAGATTATTGTAAATGTCGTATATACTAATAGATGAATAACCTAGAACAAGAAACAGAAAAAAAACCAAAATCAAACAAACTACTCAAACCACTCTTAATCGTTTTTGTAGTTGCAACTCTCCTAGTTATTGCTCATAAATTTAACGCTCAACAACTCTTGATAAATGCCCTAGATTGGATAAAAACTCTTGGCCCTTGGGGTCCCATAGCTTTTATCATTATTTATATTCTGGCCACAGTTTTCTTCCTTCCAGGCTCACTACTAACTCTAGGTGCAGGTCTGTTATTTGGCCCTATTTTCGGTTCCATCTACGTTTCTGTTGCTTCAACTATAGGTGCAACTTGTGCCTTCTTAGTTGGTCGCTATCTAGCGCGAGGTTGGGTTTCTAAACAAATAGAAGGAAATGAAAACTTTAAGGCCATTGATGAAGCAGTAGCTGACGAAGGATGGAAAATTGTTGGACTAACTCGCTTATCTCCTATTTTTCCTTTTAACCTACTAAACTATGCTTTTGGCGTAACTCAAGTATCTTTACGAGATTATTTTTTCGCTTCTTGGATTGGGATGATGCCAGGAACAGTAATGTATGTATATCTTGGTTCCCTAGCTGGCAGTTTGGCAACTTTGGGCACAGAAGGAGGGACGCGTACCACAGCAGAATGGATTCTTTATGGAATAGGTCTAATAGCTACAGTTGCTGTAACCGTTTATGTGACAAAAATTGCTAGAAAAGCTCTACAGAAGAAAATTTCCTAATTTTTTACTCCATAGTGCAAGCAAGAAAAACTCACCTTATACTGACATTTAGGAAATTAAGATAGGAAAAATTTGATGGCCGTTAAGAAAAATACAAAATACGAAAAATTTCTAGCGCCATTGGTCAGCAACTTTTTAATTTACCAAGAAGCTATGGAACTATTCCGCAATAGTATTATGTTGGGAGGCATAAAGCGATCGCCTCACTGAATAATTGATAATTTCAGGTTTGAAGTCTCTCTTTAATTAAGGAGGAAAATAATTAATATTCTTTTTTAGTCAATCCTCTTCTTAAACTGATAACTGAAATGACCTTAATGCTAAAACAGCTATTTATACAACCAGAGGTTATTGGGTCAACTTATAACCTGAGATACTTTTTTTCTTATTGATACTAAATCCGGTTTTCATAAATGTCTTATTTTTATACCGTAACTGCTTGATATAAAAATATTTATTAAGATTGAAAAGTTGGTTTTTGCCACCTTATTTAGTATTATATAGTCATTTAAATTTAGATTGAGATAGGGTTTCTTGCCTTGAAAGACTTTCAGTATAAAAACTGTTTCATTCTTATTTTAAATTACTATAATTTTAGACCACTAAAAATATGAGTTATGAATTTTTTTTTGATTATAATTAGTTGAAATATAAATGGCTATAATTTATGACTATCAAAGCTATTTTGTTCGATTTTAATGGTGTAATTATTAATGATGAATTTCTCCATGAAAAATTAATAGAACAAGTATTAATTGATGAAAATTTGCTACTTAGACCAGGAGAATACAACCAATTCTGTTTAGGAAGAAGCGATCGTGCTTGTTTAGAAGGAATACTTACGGAAAGAGGTAGATATATTAATGAAGGGTATTTAGACCAGTTAATTAAACGTAAAGCTCTAGCTTATCAACAACAATTAGAAAGTCTTGAAGAGTTACCAATTTATTCAGATACGATAGATTTTATTTCTCAGGTCGCTCAAGCTAATCTGAAAATGGCTATAGTTAGTGGCGCTCTTCGATCCGAAGTAGAATTAGTCTTAAATAAAGCTAATTTAATTGATTTTTTTAAGACAATTATTGCTGGAGATGATGTAGAAGCTAGTAAGCCAAAACCCGATGCTTATTTGTTGGCAGTAAATATTCTAAATCAACAATATCCAGACATGAATCTACAGCCTTCAGAATGTTTAGCAATAGAAGATACTTTTGCCGGAATTGAAGCAGCTAAACTCGCAGGAATGTCTGTAGTTGGTGTCGCTCATACTTATCCTTTTCATATGCTCCAGCGTTTGGCCAACTGGTGTGTAGATTATCTATCAGACCTTGAATTGGACAGAATACAAAAAGTTGATCAACAAATTAATTCTTAGATATTTGTATATTAGACATCTGGGAAAAAGAATAGACTTTTTGCACAAGTAGGGAACAGGTAACAGGGAACAGCGGTGCGACCCCGCGACGACGTTAGTTTTAGCTCCTCTGGAAAAGGCTAGCCACAAGTGGTCAGACCCCGCCTCGGCGACAGACGCAAGGGAATGCTGACCAACAGAGGTAATAGGGAAGAAAATTTCTGAAAAAAGACACAAAAAATGATCAATAGACATCTCCGAAAAAGATATAGATTTTTTGCAGGAGTAGGCAACAGCTCCGAAAGGCAACAGGCAACAGGTAAGATGTTTTTACGCGCGAAGGCACGAAAAAAGATTTTTTAGGGTGAATTTTTCGTATCCTTAGTCTGCTCTAATTAAAAGATTTATTTTCTGGATATCTCTAATATGTATAATTTCCACTCCTATGTCTATTAGATATTTGTATAGAAGAATACTGTTTTTTATACAAAAGAAAGTATCATTTACCTCACAAATATGTACATCAACCTGCAACAGATTAGGTGATTAATGTGGTAGCACTGACGGGGTAAATATTTTTTTTGTTTGTTCCCTATCCTGCCTCCCCATCTCCTCTACTCCCTACTCCCTAAAACCATCAATATATGTACTTAATCAACTTGGAAACTGCTTTAACTTTAATTTTCGTTCCGATAAAATACCCATGAAACCTTTTGAGTCCCATCAAAAATAAGTAAAGAACAACATCGGTTTGTAAAGATATTGGTAATAATTGTAACTTATTGTGTTTAACTGCTTCTGATATTAGTAGATTTCAGTTACTATTAACTAAATATAAAAGAATAGTTAAGAAAGCATAAGATTGGGAATATATATGCTTTGGGTTACGTCCTGGTTACTAACTAGCCTGTACCAATCTGCCAAAAAGATGATTATTTATACTTATATGGAGGTTCTATGACTCCCACAATGTTGCGTCAGCTTTGGTCTTTAATCGAGAACTCCCAAGCTACAACCTTAATATCCCTAGATGATGCTACCCTAGTTCAGTGGTTAATCAAACAGTTGAAAACTAGAAATTCCCTAAATGGCAGGGAAGCAGATTTAATTAACGAATATATCCAGTCTCGGCTGTCTTTAATTAGAGATTTAGCTGAAGAACGTTTGGGTAGCGAACCTTCACCATCGGTATAGTAAAAGTTCTACAGAAATATAGTCCTATATATTCAAATAATGTCAAATATAAGTAGAAACTATTTAAATAAATATAGCTAAGAAAGAATTGGTTAAGACATAAACTAATGACAAATCTTAGACTAGAAAATGTTTTTCCAACTTTTGCCTGTTGCCTATTCCCTGTTCCCTGTTCCCTGCTAAATGTGGAAAGTATTTACTTGAAATCCTCTAACTTAGCGATCGCTAAGTTAAACGTTATGGTAGTTTTGAATAGGTTATTTTTCCCAGATTAAAAAAATCTTAATAAACTATGCAAAAATGCTTATCTCTGCTAATAGCAACTGTGTTAATGGTAGCACCATTAACAGCCTGCGAAGAAGAAAGTCAACAAACCACCAGTCGTCTGGATATAGTAAAAGAGCGTGGTAAATTAAACTGTGGGGTAGAAGGAGCTATACCAGGATTTAGCTTTGTAGACCAAAATGGCAACTACTCAGGAATAGATGTGGATATTTGTAAGGCAGTTGCAGCAGCTTTGTTTAACGATCCAAATGCTGTAGAATATCGTAACCTAGATTCAACTGAACGTTTCACAGCTTTGAATGGTGGAGAAGTAGATATGCTTTCTCGAAACACTACTTGGACAGTAAGTCGAGATACTACCGTTGGCCTAGAGTTTGCCCCCACAACATTTTATGATGGTCAAGGGATGATGGTCCGTACTGATAGTGGGATTACATCTTTGGAGGGTTTGGAAGGTAAATCAATTTGTGTTGAAGCGGGTACAACAACAGAACTGAACTTAACAGACAATCTCCGTCAACGAAACATTGAAGCAGAGACGTTAACATTTCAACAAGCAGACCCTGCTTATGCTGCTTATGCAGAAGGACGTTGTGATGGGATGACTTCTGATAAATCTCAGTTGTTGGGTCGTCGTAGTACTCTACCTAATCCAGATACTCATACAATCCTAGATGTTACTATGTCCAAGGAACCTTTAGGTCCTGTGACGAAAAATAATGATTCAGCTTGGTTTGACGTGGTTAAGTGGGTAACTTACGCTTTGATAGAAGCAGAAGAGTTAGGTATTACCCAAGCAAATGTAGATGAAAAGAAAAATTCTGATGACCCCACAGTCAAACGCTTTTTAGGAGTAGAGGGAGACCTAGGTGAAGGTTTGGGTTTGAGTAATGATTTTGCTTATAGAGTTATTAAGCAAGTAGGCAACTATGGTGAAGTTTATGACCGTAATTTAGGAGCACAATCTCAATTTAAGTTACCTCGCGGTCAAAATAACTTATGGACAAATGGTGGGTTACTTTATTCTCCTCCATTCCGTTAGATATCAAAAAAAAGTAAAGATTTGGGAATTAATCTACACCTTTTCCCAAATCTTGATAGTAGAAGGAAAAAGGAAGAAGGAAGGACTGAAAAAAAATAATGTAGGGATGTTCCACAGAAAGTCTTTACCGAATAATTAAGATTTAAAACTTTTCTAGGGATGTCCCACGGGATGTCGCCCTACCAAGGAAAAAAAGAAAAAAAACTTTTTATCGCAGAAGGAAGAAGAAAAAATCTGGCTTCGTATGAGTTTTCAGCTTTTGATATGTCCGCGCCTTTTCCTTCGACTGCTATATATAATATCTAAATAATTGGGGCTTGCTGATTAACTGTCAAAGCCTTTATCTGTAAATATTTGAGGACTTTTAGAGTGAAAAAAGGTGCAAAGTTTTCGGTCTAAAAAGCTAAAAAAGTTAGAGTTTTGAGTAGATCAGGATAGAAAAATCAAGGGATATTTCTTGCTCCTAACTCCTCTAAATTCAGAATTCAGAATTCAGAATGCTAAATTCTGAATTCTATCCTCAACTATAAGACTTTTTCAGCAAACCCTAATTAGCGATGGCTCCAATACATCATATAGCATAAGGAACAATGAAAAAGGAAGAAGGAATTTAGGGATTTTCCACAGAAAGTTTTGAGCAAATAATTAATATTTAAAGCTTCTCTAGGGATATGCTACGGGATGTCTTCCTAGGAGGAAAAAAAAAGACTTTTTTCGCAAACTAGCTTGCAGTATTTAACACTCAAAAAAAGCTGAAATTCTATATAAATTAATTAGCGATCGCTCCAATACATCCGATACAGTAAATTAGGATGAAAAGTTCTGAGCACAATATTAAAAAGAAATTATGCAAAAATGGGTATATTTGCTATTGACAATTTTGCTATTTTCCACATACTTGACATCTCGTGAAAAATCTCCATATGAACCAACCCCACCAGGAAAAAGTCGTCTAGACGTAGTAAAAGAACGTGGCAAACTACATTGTGGTGTAGAAGGATACATACCAGGATTTAGCTTTGTAGACCAAAATGGCAACTATTCAGGAATAGATGTGGATATTTGCAAAGCAGTAGCAGCAGCTTTATTTAATGACCCAAATGCTATAGAATATCGTAACCTAGATTCAACTGAGCGTTTCACAGCTCTTAATGGTGGAAAAGTAGATATGCTTTCTCGCAACACAACTTGGACCATTAGTCGAGATACCACCGTTGGTCTAGAGTTTGCCCCCACAACATTTTATGATGGTCAAGGGATGATGGTCCGTGCTGATAGTGGGATTAATTCTTTAGAGGGTTTGCAAGGCAAATCAATTTGTGTTGAAGCGGGTACAACAACAGAACTAAATTTAACCCACAATCTCCGTCAACGAAACATTGAAGCAGAGACGTTAACATTTCAACAAGCAGACCCTGCTTATGCTGCTTATGCAGAAGGACGTTGTGATGGGATGACTTCCGATAAATCTCAGTTGTTGGGTCGTCGTCAAACTTTCCCTAATCCCGAACAACATATTATTTTAAATACTACCCTTTCAAAAGAACCCTTGAGTCCAGCAACAAAGAATAATGATTCAGCTTGGTTTGATGTAATTAAATGGGTAATTTATGCTTTGATAGAGGCTGAAGAATTAGGTATTACTCAAGCAAATGTAGATGAGAAGAAAAATTCTGATGACCCAACAGTGAGACGATTTTTAGGAGTAGAAGGAAATCTTGGTGAAGGTCTAGGTTTAAGTAATGATTTTGCCTATCGTGTAATTAAACAAGTAGGCAACTATAGTGAAGTTTATGACCGAAACTTAGGTAAAAATTCTCCATTTAAACTACCTCGCGGTCAAAATAATTTGTGGACTAATGGCGGTCTACTTTATTCACCACCCTTTCGCTAAAAATTTTAAACAACAAAAATGATTGACGAGGAAAATCAAAAAATTCCACTATGGCGAGATGAAAGATTTTGGCGTATTGCCTTACAAGTTATCGCCATAGTAATTTTTATTACGGTTGTAGCTATAATGATTAGCAATCTTAACCGTAATTTAGTACAACAAGGTACAAAATTTGGATTTAGTTTTCTAGGAAACGAAGCAGGATTTAGTATTAGTGAAAGTCTCATTCCCTACAAAGCAAAATACCCCTATACTCAAGTATTATTAGCAGGTCTTATTAATTCCCTACGAGTAATGATTTTGGGAATTCTCTTCACAACAATAGTCGGAATATTAGCAGGAATTACTAGCTTTTCCGAAAACTGGTTACTACGAAATTTGAATCGGGTTTATGTAGAAGTTGTCAGAAATACCCCTCTACTATTACAGTTATTTTTCTGGTATTTTGCAGTTTTTTTCACTCTCCCTAAACCAGAAGAAAAATTAGAATTACCAGGACCAATATTTATGAGTAAACGAGGAATATCTATTCCTTGGCCGGAAAATACTCTGAATGTTTGGTTATGGTTAATAGTTTTAGTAATAGGAGCGATCGCTGTTATATTTATTTGGCAGTTGCGAAATAAGTTAATGACGGAAAAAGCTACCTCTGGTCAACCTCAACTTATCGCTGTAATTAGTATTGGAATTATCGAATTATTAATTATTATATTTGCTCTAGGTTGGCAACCACCAATAGCAACAGAAACAGGAGCAACAGAAGGGGGATTAAATTTAACATTAGAACTGTCAGCTTTACTGGTAGGATTAGTATTTTATACAGGTGCATTTATTGCTGAAATTGTTCGTTCCGGCATTCAAGCAGTACCAAAAGGACAATGGGAAGCAGCAAAATCTTTAGGATTAAAATCTAGTTTAGTCATGCGGTTGGTAATTTTTCCCCAGGCATTAAGGGTAATGATTCCACCATTAAATAGTCAATATATGAACTTAGCAAAAAACTCTAGTTTAGCAATAGCTATTGGTTATCCAGATTTATATTCAGTTGCTAATACTACTTATAATCAAACAGGTCGTCCAGTAGAAGTATTTATTCTAATTATGGCAGTTTATCTTTTGATAAATTTGATAATTTCATTGTCTATGAATTCCTTAAATAAAAGCGTTCAACTCAAAGAAAGATAACAAAACAATGAATAATGAATAATGAATAATTATTAATTAGGGTTTGCTGAATCAAGTATGAGTGCTAGGGGTAGAAGTCAGGAGTCAGAAATCAGGAAAAATAGGAATTATAAATGAGGTAGTCGGAAAAGTTTTCCCTTAATTTTTCTGTCATAATCATCCCGAAACAATAGCTTTATGCAGCTCTTTCCACCGAAAAGCTCATACTTTTTTATACAAAAAAATGCTACAACCAATATCAGTCAATGCTTTAATATTAAATCAGCAAGCCCTAATTAATAATTACCGAATAATTAATAATTATTAATTAAATAATTTTGCTTTAAAGCCTCCCCTTTCAAAGGCAAAAAAGCGGTCGATCTTCGGAGCTTCCCGAAGGGTGGGATGGATGGGTTTCCTAACCATATCCAATCGACCAAGAGAAGAAATAATATTTCCTTATTTTCAATTCCGTAACGGTTTTAACCTTCTTGTAATTATCAATTATCCATTATCAATTAATGAACTCTCCTTACGTCACAAAAATAATGGCAATTCACCACCAGCGAAAAATCCTCCCATCTCCCTAACTCCTCCGCTCCCCTTGAGGGTTTTGGACTGAAAACCAGGCAGTTTTTTCAACCCTAAAAAGACTTTAGCCAATATCAGTCAATGCTTTGAGATTAGATAGTTCAGCAATTAACAATTAACAATTAATAATTAATAATTACTTCTTCTTAAAACGGATAGGATTGACTAAAATGATTTTTTTAAGTAGTCGTGCAAAATCAATTTCCTAGTTGAGAGAGGGAACAGGGAACAGGGAACAGGGAACAGGGAACAGGGAGAAATAATTGATAACTTCTGGATAAGATTGGAGATATATAATAAAATGTGTAATTAATTTTGCATAAGAACTAATGTGTAATTAATTTTGCATAAGCACTTATTTTGTCCCCTATCCAAGGGGCTGCTTCAAGGCGTGAATTGTTGAATTAATAATTATTAACTATCAACTATCAACTATCAACTATCAACTATCAACTCTTAATTATTAATTATTCGGTAAACCCTAATTATATGAAAACAATTAATACTAATAAATCATCAGCACCTCCATTTCAGGAAAATAATCCTATAGAATGGCTCAGACAAAATTTTTTTAGTACCTGGTATAACACCTTATTAACTATTATCTTACTCAGCATTATTACCAAGGGAATAACAGGTTTTATCTCTTGGGCAACAACTCAAGCAGAATGGGAAGTAATCAAAGTTAATTTGCCATTATTAATGGTAGGTAGATATCCTAAAGACCAATATTGGCGCATCTGGTTAATAGTTAGCATAATTTCTAGTTTATCTGGTTTCTCTTGGGGAATTATTGCCAGAAACTCAGCCACATTATTTTCCCAACCAGTATTAATTTTTCTAGCTGTCATACCTGCCATTTTATTATTAATTCCAGTAACAACCCCATTCAAACTCTTACTAATAGGAATAGTTATTTTAGTTATTAGTACTGCATGGGTAGGAAAAATTTTAGGCAAAAAAATTCCAAATATAGGTAAATACATATCTTTTATTTGGTTTATAGCCTTTCTCTTAATTATCTGGTTAATCGGAGGAGGATTAGGTTTAAAATCTGTATCTACAAACGACTGGGGAGGTTTAATGTTAACTATATTAATGGCTATAGTTAGCATTTTTCTATCTTTTCCTCTAGGAATTTTATTAGCTTTAGGCAGACAAAGTAAATTACCAGTAATCAAAATATTTTCTATTGGTTATATTGAAATTATCCGAGGATTACCTTTAATATCAATCTTATTTATGGGGCAAATTATGATTCCCCTATTTCTACCAGATGGAATGCGACCAGACCGGATTTTACGAGCAATATTAGGATTAACTTTATTTAGTTCAGCTTACCTAGCAGAAAATATTAGAGGAGGTTTACAGTCCGTACCAAGAGGTCAAACAGAAGCAGCAAAAGCATTAGGTTTTAATACTCCATTAGCATTAGGATTAATTGTATTACCCCAAGCATTAAAAGTTGCTATTCCCTCAATTGTAGGTCAGTTTATTAGTCTATTTCAGGATACAACTTTATTATCAATCGTCGGATTATCAGAATTATTACGCATGAGTCGCTCAATCTTAGCTCAACCACAATTTTTAGGAGATTATGCAGAAGTTTATTTATTTAACGGCATACTTTTTTGGATTATTTGTTATGCCATGTCAATTGGAAGTCGGCAGTTAGAAAAAAAATTAAATACTGACAATTAAGTCAAAAGTAAAAAGTAAAAAGTAAAAACTTAGAAAGTTAAAAACAATAACTCATAATAATCTTTTTTCTTAGTCAAATATAAAAACTAGACGTTACTAAATGACTGTATGATTTTGCTAGATTATAAATGTGGTTTATAGCTTTTAGACATTTATTCATAATCACGCAAGGGAAATATTTTTCCTACTATTCCCTGTTCCCTATTCCCTATTCACTGCTATAGCTGAAAATGACAGAAATAAAAACCAAACAAACTGAAGCACAAATAGATTCTGATTTAGCAATAGTTACTAGAGATATTAAAAAGTGGTACAGCAATAATTTTTATGTCCTCCGTAATGAATAATTGATAATTACAACTAATAACTGATAACTGATAACTGATAACTGAAATGACCAGAAGTATATTAGTTAAAAATCTTGTCTATAGATAGATAACTTAAATAGTCAAATAGACATCTCCAAAAATCACAAATAAAATCAATGATTATCCATAAATTATCAATTATGTATTCTTGTTCCCTATTCACTGTTCCCTGTTCCTTCTTTTCTAGAAATGTCTAATATAAAATTAAATACATTTAAAGATATTATAGAAATAGATAGATAAGGCGCGGACTTATACTGATAATGATCTTTAGACAGGGAAATATTTTTCCTACTGTTCCCTATTCCCTATTCTCTATTCCCTTCTATGACAGAAACAAAAACCAAACAAACTGAAACACAAATAGATTCTGATTTAGCAATAGTTGCTAGAGATGTTCAAAAGTGGTACAGCAATAATTTTCATGTCCTCCGTGGAGTAAGTCTCACAGTAAAACGTGGAGAAGTTGTAGTAATTATGGGGCCAAGTGGCTCAGGTAAATCCACCTTTATCCGTACTTTTAATGCTTTAGAAGAATATCAAAAAGGTAGCATTATTATTGATGACATCAGTTTATCCCACGACTTGAAAAATATTGAGGCAATTAGGCAAGAAGTGGGAATGGTATTTCAGCAGTTTAATTTATTTCCCCATCTCACAGTTTTGCAAAATGTGACTTTAGCGCCAATATGGGTGCGCCGATGGCCAAAAGTCAAGGCAGAAGAAGTGGCAATGCAACTTTTGGAAAGAGTCGGTATTTTGGAACAGGCAAAAAAATTTCCTGGTCAACTTTCTGGCGGTCAGCAGCAAAGGGTGGCGATCGCCCGTGCTTTAGCGATGCAACCAAAAATTATGTTGTTTGACGAACCGACTTCTGCATTAGACCCAGAGATGGTGCGAGAAGTGTTGGATGTAATGCGAAATTTGGCAAATTCGGGAATGACGATGGTAGTTGTGACTCACGAAGTAGGGTTTGCCAGGGAGGTGGCAGACCGGATCGTATTAATGGCTGATGGGTTATTGGTAGAGGAGGCGACCCCAGAAGAATTTTTTCAACACCCGAAGGAAGAACGCACGCGCCAATTTTTGTCACAGATTTTGTAGGTTTAAAAAATTAGGCGTTGCAGATTTGCGGGATGAATGATAGGTTGGGACAGAGCAAGTCAAAGGGAAAAAATATGGAATGTCCAGAGTACCAATCTAAACATATCCGTAAGAACGGTCGCAGACGCGGCCAGCAGAACCACATTTGTGTCAATTGCGGTCGCCAATTTGTATCGAATCCTCAAACTCAACGCCGGATACAGTGACGATGCTCGTCT
>NZ_JAAHGU010000086.1:0-31198 GCF_010692685.1 Okeania sp. SIO2F5
AGAAAATGATCAACTGTTTCTCCTGCCAGCGAACGGACAATTGGCAGTTGTGATGAAGGATACAATATATATAGGACTACCATATTATTTGGCGTTGCACAGTGACGAATGATTTGATATTTTTGATTGAATTGGATTGTGGATTAATCAATTGCTAGAATGATTAATTAATGGTTATTTTTAGTCAAAATCTAAACCAATTTTTGGCAATATCATTCCATAATGTGCAACCCCCAAAATTTGGATGAACAATGTGACAATAAAAAGCACTGGAGAAGGGACTATAGATTTGGCTGTAAAGTTTTTTATTGATAATGTGAAATTGAAACAATGTCAGCGTGGTAACCGCATTTGCAGTGAAGTTCATGGAGAAATTGTTAGCTGACTAAGGTAGGCTTATTTTTACAGATGAAGCACCCAATGGCAAACAAATCATCTAGGGATTTGCTCCTTCTTGAGAAAATCTGTTTTGGACTTAAATTTAAATACTTAATACAATCAAGTTGGATGAGAATAGAGTTGTTTTTTTGACCGCTAATTATACCGGTTTATACAAAACCTTTATTTATGAAGGTAAGGAAGAAGGTAGAGAGAAGAAGGATTAGAGAAGAATTTGAAAAACGTGCTTTTGATATCTGGATTTGGTATTACTTGGACTAGAATTGATGAATTGAATGAAGTAAAAATTAATATTTTTATAATGAATATTATTAGATAACTCGGCTAATATACTATTGTTTATGTTTAGTGTTTTCTGTAAAAAAAATACCTGCGATAGTTGCTAATCAAGAATTGACAGAAAAAATTTCTAACGAAAGTCTAGAACTTCAAGTTTTTCAACTCAAAACTCAACTTTTGAGTAAGGGAAGAAGTGACTATACCCTCGCCAAAACTGATTTAATGAGCGTCAGAATTAAATGTTACGCTCAAGGGGGAGAAAATGTTCTACACTCTCATCCTGGAGATGATCATACTTTTGTAATTTTAGCCGGAAAAGCTAGGTTTTTTGGCAAAGATGGTGAAGTTGGAGTGTTCAGTAGAAACCAAGGTATATTAGTTCCTAGAGGTGGTTTTTACAAGTTTCAAAGTTGTGGAGATGAGCCTCTAGTCATGTTGAGAATAGGCGCGGAAAAGGAAAAAATTCCAGTTAATCGTATTGGTATTGATGGTAAGTCATTACCAGGAAAATCAAAGGAAAACAAACATGAGGATGGTGTACCGATAGAAGGGTTATATTATGAGTAGCCGCTTTCTTAAGTAGCAATGTTAATGACGTTTTGAATCAATCAATGTTTTTAGTGATTCCTTCTCTAGAAACTACTAAATTTTTATTGGTAGGTTCTGGAGAAGATTATTGATATGAAATAGAAAATTTAAAACCTTAGATTTTTCTATCAGAGAAGTTTGAAAGAGGATTTCCACTATAATATAATTTTTAATTTACGGTCATTTCAGTTATCAGTTATCAGTACCTCAAAAATAACGTACTATACTATCAAGTCAGTTGAATATTTATAAATAAGAGAGTATGGAAAGATTTACTTTATGAAGTGAAGGGATTGTTTTTCCCTCCCGTGAGTGGAATGGAGTTCTATCGGGAATTAAACAGTCATCCAATTATCATTCCTTAAGTTTATTTTGAGCTTCTGTAATATTGTTAAAAACCCTTATTTAATCTCCCTTTAATATTGGTAGAATAGTCAAACTTATAAATCAAAAAATTAGCAAGCATTTCCTGCGGAATGCTGCGCAAACAGCTATTAGCTGTCAGCTCTCAGCTCTCATGAGGGGGTTTGAATAAATATAGACTTTCAAGCCAGCTTTTATAGTAAGTATCAATTATGACTCAATTAGTAAAGCTTTTATATAAAATTAAAAGCAATAGCTGATAGCTGGCGGCTGAATGCTTACAGAAATAAAGCAGAAATAATTAGTAGTAAAATATTATAAATTTTCAAAGAATATGACCTATTTGTGGTTAGCATTAGCAAGTATTGTTGGGTGGTTTGTCAGTACTCTAGCAGGTGGCGGTAGTTCATTTATCTTAATGCCAGTCATTGGTTTATTTTTAGGAGCTTTAGCCATCCCACCAATTATTACAACTGGAGGAATGATTGGTAATGCTGAACGTGCTTTTACTTATCGGCAAAAAATTAACTGGACAGTGATTTTTTGGGAACTACCTGGTGCTATTGTTGGTGCTTGTTTGGGGGCATTTATGTTGACCCAAATTTCTGTAGAATGGCTGAGTTTTTTAGTAGGATTATTTCTAGTTATCTCTGGGATAAATTTAATTATTAAGAATCAAGACCAATCTTTTACTGTTCGTGCTTGGTATTTTTTACCAGCAGGTTTTATTTATTCCTTTTTGTCTGGCATTATTGGTAGTATGGGACCGATACTTGCACCTTTTTACCTGAATTTTGGCTTGGAAAAAGAGGAACTATTGGGCACTCAAGCAGTGAACCGGATGGTAATTCATATTATTAAGGTGATCGTCTACGCCATTTTTGGTACTTTAACTTTGCCTTTGTTTGGATATGGAATACTCATAGGAATAGCTGCTTTTCCAGGTAATTGGTTGGGTAATTTAGTATTAGAAAAAATTAGTCCGCAATTGTTCCGTCAGTTAGTAATTATTTTTGTGCTTTTTAGTGGTGTCTTTATTCTCTGGGAACAAAGGAATATACTAATATTGTGGTAGATTTGGCAGTAATGCTAAAAAAATTTAACCAATATTTTTGTAAGCACTCAGCTATTAGTATTTCCTACGGAATGCTGTGCAAAAAGATGCATGAACGTAAAGGACTTACTAAGGTTAGCTTATTACCTTTTTCTTTCCTGCGGAATGCTGCATAAACATAATTTTGAATTCTCCTTCTAAGATAATAAGATAATAAGTTAATAACTGATAACTGATAGCTGAATGCTTATATCAAATCCGTTTAATTCGGTATAAAAACATTCTTGATCTTCACCATTACCAAATCTTCATAAATTTTTTCCCTCCTGACTCCTACTTCAAAAGATTTTATACCGATGCTAACGGATTTGATATTACATATTTTTTTGGGATGATAACAAAATTTCATCCACGTTTTCTAAGGTCATTTTTTGTCGGTCGGCTAAATTTTTAATTGTTTGAGTAATAGCTTGAATTTGGAAGTTGTCTAAATTCAAACCAAGTTGAATAGCACGATGATTAATACTATTTTTACCTGTAAGTTTATGGTTAATTAAAATTGACCGATTCAAATCAAAATCAGTGGGATTTATTGCTTCATAAGTTCTAGAATTATTGAGCATTGCTTTAGTATGAACTCCTGCTTTATGATTAAATGCAGCTTCCCCTACGATACAATGATTGAAAGGAATAGAAAGTTCAATTTTTTCCGCTACTAATTGATTTAATTTATGGAGATAAGATAGAGAATATTTATTGTTTAAAGTTTGTGGATCGAGGGTATAAAGACGAGCAATTAATCCAGCTAAAGGAGTAATGCCATTACGTTCACCAATCCCTAAAACAGTTGTATCAATATGAGTTGCCCCTGCTTCAAAAGCAGTAAAACTATTAGCAATTGCACAACCTGTATCATTATGAGCGTGAAATTCTATATCCTCACAAAAACATTGTCTCATATTTTGAATTAGTTGATAAACCTGGTGAGGAGTTGCTATACCTACTGTATCAGCTACTCCAAAACGATTGACTATTCCTAATTTATTAATTGCTAAATAGACTCGCAGTAAATCTGAAAGAGAGCTACGAAATGAATCTTCAGTAGAAAAACGCAATTCTGCTTGAGGATTTTTTTGATGAATAAAAGTGATAACTTCTGTAGCTATATCGATAATTTCTTCTATACTTTTACGGTGACCAAATTGACGTAAAATTTGTGAAGTGCTGATGAACAGATTAATGCCATCTACACCTGTATCTAGGGCTATTTTTGCATCTTCTAGATGGCAACGAATGTGAGTGACAACTTTAGCTTGTAAACCTAATTTAACTAATTTTTGACAATCTTGATAGGATTGAGGAGAAGCTCTCGGAGAAGTAACTTCTATGTATTCTACTCCGAATTGATCTAATCCTCTAGCTATTTCAATTTTATCACTCGTAGAAAAGTTAGATTTAAAAAATTGTTCTCCTTCTCGCAGAGTAGAATCAACTATCGCTAATTTACTTAATAGCATTTTTTTAGTTTAGGCATAATTCTATAATTTTCAGCTAAACATATTACAGGAATTATGATTAGTATGGTTAATTACAATTAATATCACAAAAAAATGGTATATATTAAAGATATTTAATAATATTTAAGAACATTTAAGTTATTGTTAAAATCTATAGCAAAGCAGTCTTATTTGAGTTGTGAGATATTGTAGATTTTAGGGAATAGGGAACAGGGAACAGGGAACAGGTATGGGAGAAACACCGAAGCAATAAAATGATCACAAATGATTTAGGATTGCTATAGTAACCCTCAATCTTAAATTCTAATTAATATTTTTATAGTTATTTGAGTAAATTATATCAATTTGGAAAAAGAATGTTACGAATAATCAGGGCAATTAAAATACTTTATCGGAGATGTCTCTTGGACTAAAAAGATAAATTACAATCTAAAAACTGGCATTAAAGCCATTGATTCTGACTCGGTCCGACTGACTTCCCCTCCTGGGAGGGGGAGGGGCGAGGGGTGGGTTGACTCCTAAGAAATATCCTAGCTATTTGTAGGAAAAATTTATCAATTTGGTATTATAGCGTTTCTCAAGTTACTGAGGTACAGTTATTTTTCTTCTTTTCTACTTCCTACTCCCTAAAAAAATGAATATAGTCGAGAAAACAGCTTCTTAAAAATATTCTATGACTACTTTTAAACAGAATATAAAGTTAATAAAATCTGGAAAGTTTTAGGTAAAAATATCTTTGAATTTAGGGAACGGGAAATAAGAGTCTTTTCAGTTATCAGTTATCACTACCTCTAGCTGAAGCAAAAAGCTTAACATCAGGAATATTCTCTTTTGACTCGGTCCTCCTACTAAAAAAAACTGTGTTTATGATAGGGGAGCATTCCCCCATCAACAAAATAGTAGGAGACTTAAACCCTCGAATTTTTAAGTAATAAGTAAGCAAGAATTTTTTGAGTTAGTTGTTGAGGTGAAAACTTAGTAGTATCTAAAAGCAAAGTTCGCTCAGGAGCAATTGTCTGTAAAGCTGTTTTTGTTGCTTCCGAATTGTAATTTCTGCTCTCCTCAACCAGAATGTTTAATCGTTCGCAAACATCTACAGAGTTATATACTCCTCTTTCCAGTAGAGTTAAAATTTCCTGCTCTTCATCACAGGTAAATAAATTGGATGCTTCGGGTATACCAAAGTCAGAAAAACCCATAATTTTTTGGGGATTAACTACTTCATTATCTGGATATTTTGTGATTTTATCGAAAGCATCACTTCTAGTTAAAAGACGTTTTAAGCGAACTGATAATGGGGCATCCAAAATTATAAATTTAGCTTTTTTTAAAGTATTAGCAGCATAGGTAACTTCATTTTCTCCTCGCAAACCATCAAAAATTAATGGATGATTGATTAAAGAAGGATTAACTTGTAACTGGGCTAAAATATGACCCATACCACCAGGAAAACTTTTTTGATACTGACGAGTATATTTGAAGCGGTCTATACGACAAATTGTTTGAACATTTTGCTCGTTTGTGGCTGTAATATGAGGAATAATTAATTCTGTTGTTAGGGTGCGTCGATTTGGAAGTAAAGTAAAATCTAATCCAGATTCAATTAATGTATTAATGACTGTGCTTTTCCCTACACCAGTTAAACCTACAATAATTACTAGAGCTTCATTCTTGATAGATACCCAATCTTGAGGTAGGGGTACACCAATACCAATTCCTGGCTGTAACTGTTTAAAATTTTGATTAGTTTTAGTTATAGTTTGAATCATTTTAAGTTAAGTTTATGAAAATTTGGAATTATTTTACTTAGAATAGGTATTATATACGATAAATATTAAAAAAAAATAAAAAAGATGAAAAAGCATATTTTAAAAGCTCGATGTAACACTGTTCATTTAGGAGGTTTTTCCCATAAACTAGAACCAGCATTAATCATTAATTCTGGCGATCGCATAGATGTAGAAACTTACACGGGTTATTATCTTTACGACAGAGCACCTAGAGAATTTATCACTCCAGAATTTCTAGAAATTTGTCACAATTTACCAGCAGAAAGAAAAGTTGGTGTTGGTCCTCATTTATTAACTGGACCAATATATATTAATGATGCTAAACCAGGAGATGTATTAGAAATTATTCTGGAAAATATTTACCCTAGTTTACCGATGGGATTTAATTCAATTCGTCCGGGATGGGGTGCATTAGCTGAACAATTTACAGAAGCAAAACTAAACTTTATTCCACTAGATTTAGAAAAAAAGATAGCTGAATTTCCTCTTAATAGTGGGATAAAAATTCCACTTCAACCATTTTTTGGAATTCTCGGAGTTGCTACAGAAAATACTCAACGTTCATCTATTCCTCCTGGTATTTATGGGGGAAATATTGACTGTCGAGAATTACAAGTTGGTTCGCGAATTTTTTTACCTGTTTTTGTGCCTGGTGGTTTATTTTCTATTGGTGATGGTCATTCTGCACAGGGCGATGGAGAAATAAATGTAACGGCAATTGAAACTTCAATGAATGGCACTATTCAGATTAAGGTTAGGCAAGATTTACAATTAATTTTTCCCATGGCAGAAACATCTACTGATATTATTTCGTTTGGGTTTGGCAATACTTTAGATGCTGCTTTTGAATTAGCTTTAAAGCAAATGATTAGTTGGTTAGAAAATTTTGTTGGGTTGAGTGCTGAAGATGCTTATACTTTGTGTTCTATTGCTGTGAATTTTCATATTACTCAAGTTGTGAATAATCCTCATAAAGGAGTTCATGGAATGTTACCAAAATCAATATTACCCGCAATAAACTCTATCATATAGAAGAAATTATCTTAAAAAGCTGAATGCGAGCGCATTCCGCACCGAGGAGCTGACTGCTAATAGCTGAAATTACATTCTGCGTAGGTGTTTAGATACCATAAAAAAGAGGCAAGATTTTTCCTTCTTTTTTCTTCCTTCTACTATAAAATAATAATCTAGTTATCGGTCTTAACTTTTTTGCCATTCAGTAAAGCAAGAGGATGAACTTTTTTGCTGTTTTATTTGCTTGAATTTTTAATGCCCGATCAAAAGTAGCGATCGCCTCTTCATAGCGGTGTAGTTTTCCAAGTATAGCGCCTAAGTTATGTAAAACATCAACATTAGCAGTTAAATTTTGGGAACTGAGAGCAGCAAGGGTTAAGACAGCTGTTTTAGAAATACACATATTTGGCTTATTTATCTATATATATTAGTTTTTATTGGAATTAGTTTTTATTGGAACAGATTCTATTTAAGTACAGGTGCAGTTTTTTATTTCTGTGGAGGAAAAAAATTGACTACCTGAGTTAACCATATAGTCTATTTGCCTATTACAAAAGTTTATTGTACTAACCCGGAAATTTATTTATCCAGAATTCAGTACATAAAATCAGTTAAGTTTATTCATCAAAATTACTTCAAGTAATCAAATTTCAACTGGTAAACTACTACGCAGTTAAATTTAATAAACTGTATTGCTTTGATCGCAGAAGTAAAAAGGAAAAATACGCTTAGTTATCTAGGAGAGAAGAAAAAAAGTTAATGATTGATATTCCGTTGTTTCTCCTATTCCATTTAAGTACAGGTGCAGTGTTTTATTCCTGTAGAGGAGAAAAATTGACTACCTGAGTTAACCATAGAGTTTACTTGCCTATTACAAGAGTTTATTGTACTAACCCGGAAATTTATTTATCCAGAATTCAGTACATAAAATCAGTTAAGTTTATTCATAAAAATTACTTCAAGTAATCAAACTTCAACTGGTAAGTAGGTAGGTCTAATTAAACGTCAAAAAAATTGTCGGGGCAGGTTTAACTGAAAGCTTTGACTTCAGCGCTATAGAGTTCTAAAAACTCGCCTTCTAATATTGGGTTGATTTATGCTTATCTACTTAAGATCCTACAGAGTTAAACTTAATCAAAAGTATTGCTTTTATAGCAGAATTAAAAAGGAAAAAGGTATTTAGTTATCTAAGAGAAAAGGAAAAAGGTGAATTATTCATATTCTGTTGTTTCTCCTACGGAGTTACACAAAAAGATATTCCATAACTCAAAAGTAGTAAGCACCTACACAAAATTAATTACATATTCTTGACAATTTTTATCCAGAACTTTTTTGAGATAGTTAAGAAAGCTTGGAGAGTTTTCGAGTTTCATTAACTTTAATCCACTCATTCTTAATAAATTTCCAAATAATTTCGATTAAGTTGTGCTTGGGTGAGTAAGTTGGACACCAAAATATCTCTAATTTTTTTCTTTCCATTCTGATAATTTTTCGCTCATTTTATCCCTCGTATAGATGAAAGCTCTATCCATAACTACAGAGCAAGAGTTTAGCTAAATATTGACTAAACTTATTTCAAAAATTTATGACAATTTTACTGTCAATTACTCCCTGATGTATTTCGTAATTTAGTTAATTTTTACATCATATATAGAGCTGCTATCTCTCACTTGAGGAAATTTACTTTGGAAACTTATTCTTTCTAATACCAAATTCACGCAAAGGCAGTTACATCTTAATTTGTGATTTCTTCTTAAAAGAAAAAATTATAAATTCCATAAATTCTAAAATTTCCACCTTTTTTCCTCTTTAATATTTATGTTTTTCTTTCTCTGTTCCCAGCTCCGGTGTTCCCAGTTAAGTGTGTCCTCACGCTTTGCAATATTTTATGAAATTGGTATAAAAGTTTTTTCGTCAAGGATATATTTTGATGACAAAAATAGGAAATTAATTTTCTGTTCCTGCTTAATGACAGTTGCTATATTTTTAAGTTTACGTTTCCACTTATCAGCAAGAACAGGAATAATTAAAATAACTTAGTCACACTCCAATTTGCCCTAACTCAAAATATTTCATGGCAATTGAAAAAAGTTGGCTCTAAATTGTGATAATTTATAATTCAGGAATAATAATAAGTACTCATGCTAAATTATTTGTATATAATTTCATCTCTAAGTCTGACAGAGTGAGAAGTTAATGCATAATTAATTATGCTTAAATACTTAATTTAGGAATTATACAAATCTGGAAAAAGAATGTGACGAATAATGAGGGCAATTAAAAGAAACCTGCAGGAGATGTTCCTTGGGCTAAAAAGATAAACTCCCACCTAATAAATGGTATCAAAGCTATTTATTTTTACTCCTGACTCAGTCCTCCTGACTCCTAAGAAATAACCTAGTTATTTATAGCAAATATTTATTACGCTTTGTCAGAGAATTCACGGCCTCATAAAAATAATTTTAAATGTTTCTTCTCGGTTTTTTATCTATTAGTAACTATTTGAATTTATTAGTGACAAATATCAAGCTTTATTTTGAGTTTAACAGACATCAACATCAGGTTATTCAATCACTTTTATTATTTATAATTTCTTTAATCAAATTGGTATAATACAGTACGATCGTGAATACAGTTTCAAAGAGCCATCTTGGACAAAAAAATCAGGTATAAAACCTCCCCCTTTAAGGAGATAAAAAAGAAAATTTTGCATTTTATCGCCTCCCTATTGCCCGAGGTACTGATAATTGATAACTGAATTGACACTAAGAAATAAAGAACATCAAAAAATTATAAATATCTTTTATCAACCAAACTTAGTATTACTTCAAAATTAATATTAGATTAAATGCTCATCAATCATTGTCCTCAAGTTACCGTTTGTTTACCTACTTATAACTCTGGAGAATTTCTAACTCAAGCAATAGATAGTGTCCTTCAACAGACATTTACAGATTTTGAGTTAATTATTTCTGATGATTGTTCCAACGATAATACTCCAGAAATTATTAAAAATTATCTGCAGAAAGATAACAGAATTAGATACTTGAGAAATTCAAAAAATTTAGGACTGTTTACTAATTGGAATCAGTGTTTAGAAAGTGCTAATGGTGAGTATATTACTATCTTTGCTCAGGATGATGTGATGTTGCCAAAAAATTTAGAGCAAAAGGTAAAAATTTTGGATAAATACCAAAATATAGGTTTAGTTACTTCATCTGTTATGGTGGTTGACGCTAATAATAATCATCTCAATTGGAATTGGGCAAATTATCCTGAGGATAAGTTAGTAAATGGCAAGGAATGGGCGAGGAATATTTTGGGAGAAGCTAATCCTATTTGTTGCCCGTTTGTATTAATGAGAAGACAAGTTTTAGAGAAAGTAGGCGGGAAATTTAATGAGAATTATGCTTATGCTGCGGATTTAGAATTATGGTTGAGAATTGCTTTGGTTGCTGACTTATATTTTGTCAAAGAAATATTGGGATATTATCGATGGCATGAAGGAAATAAAACTCATAGTTTTGATGATTTTTATCAGGTAAAAGAACATTTACAAATTTGTAGTGATTTAATTGATAGTTTCAATTTATCAGACCCAGAATTAAATTATTGGGAAAGTGAAGTGTTATCTCGAACTGTTAAATGGGTGAGTTTTTATCGAATTTATCATTATCTGGAAAAGGGAAATTTTGATGAAGCATTCAAGTTATCCGAGTTGCTGGAAAATTGGCGGGGTAAGTCAGTAAAATTAAGTATTTCTGTGCAAGAGTTAGGCACTAGAATACAAAAAATTTTACAAGTAAATTCTCGCCTCAAGTTTGAAGTGGATGAATATAAGGACTGGGTTAAAAATCTTGAGAATAAAAATTCGGTTTTAGAAATGAAAATTAATCAGTTAAATGATGAAAAAAAATGGCTAGAATCTCAGATTAAAGCTTGGATACAAACTGCACAAAAATATTATCAAGAAAATAGGAAATAGCAGAGCGGGGGAGTGGGGGAGTGGGGGAGTGGGGCAGCAGGGGAGTGGGTAGGGACGTTGCATGCAACGTCCGTACAGGGAGTAGTAAATATAATAATAATTAATACGCTTCTAGGGTGCTAATTATCAAAAAGGTGATTATATTTGTGTCAATTACTTAATATATTGAAGTGCTATTTAAGTTAAGTATTGTCGAAGGAAAGGTTATTTCTTAGGAGTCAGGAGTCAGGAGTCAGAATGAATAGTTTTAATGCCATTTATTAGGCCATAATTTATCTTTTTAGTTCAAGGGACATCTTCTGCACCTGTCTTTTAATCATGCTTATTATTCGTAATATTCTTTTTTCACCCATGGTATTAGGACATATCAAAAGCTTAAAATTCAGAAAAAGCAGTATTTTTCCCTCTTCCTTCTTCTTTCTTCCTTCTTCAGCTTAAAATTCAGAAAAAGCAGTATTTTTCCCTCTTCCTTCTTCCCTCTTTCTTCTTCCCTCTTCCTTCTTACTTCTTCAGCTTAAAATTCAGAAAAAGCAGTATTTTTCCCTCTTCCTTCTTCTTTCTTCCTTCTTCAGCTTAAAATTCAGAAAAAGCAGTATTTTTCCCTCTTCCTTCTTCCCTCTTTCTTCTTCAGCTTAAAATTCAGAAAAAGCAATATTTTTCCCTCTTCCCTCTTCCTTTTTCCTTTTTCCTTCTTCAGCTTAAAATTCAGAAAAAGCAATATTTTTCCCTCTTCCTTCTTCCCTCTTCCCTCTTCCTTCTTCAGCATTCAATAAAACGACTATAAGCGACACTTGCTTCATCTATTTTTCCTTGCTTTGCTAAAGCATCTCCTAAATTTTTATGAAATAAAGGTGAGGTGGGATTGAGATTTATTGCTTGCTCAAAAACATAGATTGCCTCTTCTAATTCCCCCACTTTTGTTAAAGCTTCTCCTAAATAGTTGTAAGCTAAATCTAACTTGGGATTAATTTCAATAGTACGACGGTAAGAGGCGATCGCTTCTATCCATCTTTCTTTTCTTGCCAAAACTATTCCTAAATTTAGATAAATCTCTGGATTATTTTTCTCTACTTCTAAAGCAAGTTGATATTCATAAATTGCTTGCTGAATATCGCCTTGCTCTGTCAATATTTTGCCTAAATTAAAATGAATTTCTGGATTTTCTGGTTCAGTTATTAGGGCAATTTGATAAAAAATAATTGCAGAGCTTAATTTATTTCTTCTAAATAAGATATTAGCTAAACGACAACATATTTCTGGATGATAGGGTTGAATTTCTAAGATTTTATGGTAGTTGCTTTCATTCTGAGGATCGTAATCTATTGCTTGACGATAATGACTCAATGCTGCTTTTAAATTTGCCCGATAACGCTGCCGAAAAATATCCCCTAAATTTTCATACACTTCTGTTAAATTTGGTTGTAATTTTATAGCTTTTTGGTAACTGACGATCGCCTCATCCCACTGCTTTTGTCGAGAGTATAAATTACCAATCATTTTGTATAATTCAGCTAAGTTTGGCTGAATTTTTAATGCCTTAAAATACCAATTAATTGCAGCTTTTAAATTACCTTGCATTTCTAAAGCATTTCCCACAGTCTGATAAGCTGGAATAAAGTCTGGTTTTACCTCTATAATTTGATGACACAGAGCGATCGCTCTATCCATTTTACCTTGGGCCAAATATTCTCTGGCTTTTTGGTGCTTTTCTACTACATTCACAGTTAAGTATAGATTTTTTCATACTTGACTATATTAAGCTAAAGTATGTTGCAAATTCAAAGATTATTTATCAAACAAATCTCGGACAATCTTTTGTACTATGTTGGTTTTTGTGAGATACCTAGTTAATAATATATGTAAGCATTTCCTGCGGAATGCTGCGCAAACAGCTATTAGTGGTCAGTTCATCCTACGGAATGCTACGCAAACAGCTTTTTAATGAATGAAGCAAACATTAGTTTAACTTCTACTACATTTTCAACTCTATAAAGCTGATAGTTGACTGCTGAATGCTTGGCAATATATTTTGGATAACATATCTAGTTAAGACTTTTGGTAGTAATTTGATCGAGATTTAGATATATACTAATTTCATTTGAGTTGCGTAAAAAACATGGTCGCTTTTAGGCAAAAAGTCAAAGGCAAGAGGCAACAAGTAAGAAGGTTTTCTGGAGTTTTTAATGTTAGTAAATAACCAATTATTGTTTGACATCACATCCCGTTAATTCGGTATAAAAAAATGTTTCATATTCAGGTAGAGCAAAAATATTTCTAAATTCTTTTTCCTCCTGACTCCTGATTCCTAATTAACTATCTAGTTATACCAATACCACCAGATTTAATATTACATTTCAAATGAAAACGCTATATCTAGAGAATATAAACTCAAAAAATTGGCTGAATTTTACCTCTGCTCTACTGCTTTAGCTAAGAAATAGTTCTCTTCTTGGTTAAAGATTGATTTTATTAGTGGTATAGCGACCTATTTATTTTTTTCTGAACTGAAATTATCTAAGTATTAGTAGTAATGAAATTAGATTTAAAGAACCTTTGTTCTCAAAACAAAATTTTTCCTAGAGGCATTATTCATGTAGGTGCTTATGAGGGTAAAGATATTAAAACTTATCAAGGGTTAAATATTTCAAAAATTCTTTTCATTGAAGCTAACCCCACAGTATTTGAAAGGCTAAAAACAAATATTGCCGAAGTATCTATTGATGTGCAAGCTGTTAACTATGCCATTAGTAATCAAAATGGAAAAGTAAAATTATATGTTAACTCCATGGGACAGAGTAGTTCCATTTTGCCTTTGAAATTTTATCGAAATATTTATCCAAATATTAAAGAAACACATCAACTAACTGTTGAGTCAAAAACTCTTGATACTTTGCTATCAGAATTAGGACTAAAACCAGCAGATTTTAATATTCTCAACCTAGATATTCAAGGGGCAGAACTTTTGGCATTACAAGGTGCAACTAATCTACTTAAATATATAGATGCAGTTTACACAAAAATCAATTATGAAGAACTCTATGAAGGTTGTGCTTTGGCAGAAAAAATTGATGAGTTTTTAGCACAGACTGGTTTTGGTAAAATAGCAGTTGCCACGCCTTTTCATCCTTCTTGGGGAGATGCTTTTTATGTGAGAAAACAAGTAATTAGTATGTCTACTCTTGGCAAAAATGCTGGATTAGGTAATCAAATTTTTCAGTATGGTTTATTGAAAATATATGCTCAAGAAAATGGCTTATCAGTAGAGACTCCAAAATGGATAGGGCAAGAATTATTTGGGCATAAAGACCGAGAGATTTCTGAAGATTTACCTGAAGTTTGGGAGAATGATAATGAATTTATCCTCGGTAATACAGAAATTTTGAAAAATGTAGATATTCATGGAGAATTTCTATATAACACTCGCTATTATGCACCCTTTAAAGAATATTTTTGTTCTTTGTTTCAACCTGCACTAGAGATAGAGAAAAAAGTAAAACTTGCTTGGGAAAAATTACACTCTCGTGGCAAAACTATCATTGGTTTACATTTACAATCACATTCAGAGGAAAATAGTAATTTTGCTGTTGCTCCGAGTGAGTGGTATAAAATTTGGTTAGATGGTTTATGGGAAACTTTAGAGGAACCAGTTTTATTTATTGCCAACGATAATATAGAGGAATTACCTCTGGTTTATTTTGCTGAATATCATCCTGTAACTTCTCAAGACTTAGAGATTGAAGTTAATCGAGAATATCTGAATTTATTCTTATTGAGTAAGTGTGATTTTGTTGCTATTTCTAATACTCCCTTTGCTTTTGCTGCTTGTCTATTAAATGAAGCCGGAAAATATTTCTTTCGACCTCATTTTTCCACCGCAAAACTTATACCTTTTGAACCTTGGAATAGTACGCCAGTTTTTCGAGATGTGGATATTTCAGAAATAGGGAATAGTGTTTCATTGGAGGTGAAATTTCAGGAAAATCAAGTCGAGTTAGCAAATATTCAGTCTCAGAAAGATGAACTTTCTCATAAATTAATATCTACCCAATCTCAACTTCAACAAAATCGTGAAGAATTAGAAAATATCCAATCTCAAAGAGACCAAATATTAGAGGAGTTAGAAAAATCTCAGTCTCAACTTCAGCAAAACCAAGAAAAAACCAAAAATTCCGAAGCAAAACTACAGCAGATTCAAACAGAATTAGAAAATACCAAGTCTCAGCGAGATGAATTTTCCGAAAAATTAGTATCTGCTCAGTCTCAACTTCAGCAAAACCAAGAACAAGCTCAAAATTACGAAGCACAGCTACAACAAATTCAAACAGAATTAGATAAATATTGCTCAGAACTACATGATGCGCGAGAAGAATTAGAAATTACCCAATTCCAACTCGATGAAGTACAGGCAGAATTAGAACAATCTCAATCTAACTATTTCAAGCATCAAGAAGAATTGAATACCTGTAAATCCCAACTTCAAGAAACTCAAACAGAACTGGAAAAAACTAAGTTAAAACTAGAAAATCAGGCAAAAATATCACCTAATCAAAATCAAAAAAACTATGCAGAACATCTCAAAAATTTAGCGAAAATTCTAGCAGAAACAATTCCAGATTGATATATAGCAATTCCTAAGAGGCGTGAGGTAAAAAATTATTTTGCTGCGCGGGAGTAGGGAATAGGGAATAGAAAAGAAGAAAAACAACTTTACCTCAGTAACTTGAGAAAGGCTAGATTGTATAAATCTATAGCAATTCTAAATGATGTGCAAGAAAACTAAAATAGATCGTAAAGTCTGAAAATAACCATTTTAACCTAACTCCAAAATATGTTTTATATAACCTTAATAAGGCTTCTATATAGAGATTACATTTAGGCAATAACCTTTTGTTTTTAATCAAAAGATATCTTTGAAAAAGAAGTCAGAATACAGGAGTCAGAAGTTATAGCAAGCGCGATAAATGTTTGCTACATTTTTGCATTGGGCGGGAATATGGCCGAATAGCCATTTGACCGTACAAAAGTAGGGGAGAAGTAAACATCAGAATAATTAACAATAAATGGCCTGCTAATTATCAAAAAAGTTATTCAGTTAGCGTGTTAATTACTTAATAATTGAAGTGTCATCTAAGTTAAGCATTCTTTTTTCAAAATGGTATTATAGAATAATAAGGTATTTAACCCAATTAGGCAAGGAGGGAGTCAGGAAAAGTCAAAAAAAATTCTTATTAATTCTTACTCCTGACTTATTACCTGGAAAAGGCAATAAAGTCAGACTTCTAATATAGGGTATGCTGAAAAAAATTAGGTGAGGAAAGCCAATAGTTTATTTAAGTTTAACAGTAGAAAAATTTTCACTGTTTCAGTTCAAAAAAATGTCTGAATTTTGACATACAGTTCGACTTATTTGTTTTTATTGCACTATATGAATATCTCAATAACCCTTAAAACTTTGATTAATTAAAATTTCAGACTTATTCAGCAAGTCCTAAATATTTATCTCTTTTTCTCCTTCCTTAAAAATTATGAAAACAGCATTAATTTCCGGAATTTCAGGTCAAGACGGTTCCTACTTAGCCAAACTATTACTAGAAAAAGGTTATAATGTTTGTGGCACTTCCCGAGATGCCCAAATGTCTACTTTTAACAACTTATATCGTTTAGATATTCGTGACAAAATAAAATTAGACTCTATGTCTTTAACTGACTTTAGAAGTGTCTTACAAATATTAACCAAATATCAACCAGATGAAGTTTATAATCTAGCAGGTCAAAGTTCAGTAGGTCTATCTTTTCAACAACCTGTAGAAACATTAGAAAGTATCGCTACTGGCACATTAAATTTATTAGAAGCAATTAGATTTACCGGAGCAAAAATTAAATTATATAATGCTAGCTCCAGCGAATGTTTTGGCGATACAGGCGGTCAACCTGCTACAGAAATCACTCCTTTTCGCCCAAGAAGTCCCTATGCTGTTGCTAAATCTACAGCCTTTTGGGAAGTGGCAAATTATCGAGAAGCTTACAATTTATTTGCTTGTTCTGGCATATTATTTAATCACGAATCTCCCCTCAGACCTCAACGTTTTGTAACTCAAAAAATTATTTCAGTTGTTTGTAAAATTGCTAATGGAAGTAATGAAAAATTACATTTAGGAAATATTTCAGTGCAGAGAGATTGGGGTTGGGCACCCGAATATGTAGAAGCAATGTATTTGATGTTGCAGCAAGAAGAACCAGATGATTATGTAATCGCTACTGGAGAAAGTTATCCTTTACAAGATTTTGTCATAGAAGCTTTTGCTACTGTAGGATTAAATTGGCAAAATTATGTAGAGGTAGATCGAAGTTTATATCGCCCTACTGATATTTCCGTAGGTAGAGCAAATCCAATTAAAGCTAAAGAAAAATTAGCATGGAAAGCACAGTATAAAATGCCAGATGTAGTGCGAATGATGGTTGAGGCAAGAATGGCTAATATTTAAGTTAAGTAGGGCAGCAAAAAATCACACAATCAGGTGTCTAAATATTGTGAATACTTAACAATTTGTAGATAGTTTGTTTAACTAGCTATCAGCATTTTCCGTACCGGAATGCTCCGCAAACAGCATTTCTGTACCGAAACGCTTTTTAATCTTTTTTTGTATGCCCATATTTTTATCCTTGGTCATAATAATTATGAAATATTGAATTTTATAACTGTTTTCATCTAGGGAGAATACAGATATTTTTTCTCCAATCAAAGCATCTAGAAGTTATGTAGTCTATACTTAGTGAAAAACAACAATAATATAATAAGACTATGATTAAAATCAAAATAATACCTTGATAAAATGGCGATCGCTTAACTAGAAATGAGTTTGAAAAGCGCTACTTTTCCATGCCAAAACATAAAAAAGCTGAACTTATTGAAGGAATTGTTTATATGACTTCACCATTAAGATTTTCTGCCCATGGAGAACCTCATCTTCAGATTAATACTTGGTTAGAAGTGTATACTGCTGCTACTCCTGGAGTTAGGAGTGTCGATAATACTACTCTCGTTTAGATAAAAATAATGAACCTCAACCAGATGCCATATTATTTATTGAACCAAGTTTGGGAGGACAAACAACAATTAGTGAGGATGATTATATAGAAGGAGCACCAGAATTAATTGTTGAAGTTGCTGCTAGTAGTGCTGCTTATGATTTGCATGATAAATTAAAAGTCTATCAACGTAATGGAGTCAAAGAATATTTAGTTGGGCGAGTTTCTGAACAATAATTCAGTTATTTTTGGTTGTCTGAAGGTGAATATATTTATGCGAAAATAGATGAAAATGGAGTTATAAAAAGTCAAGTTTTTCCTGAATTATGGTTAGCAGTTAAATCCTTAATAGAAGGAAATTTTGCTGAGGTTTTAAATGTACTTCAACAAGGATTATCTAGTTCTGAACACCAGTCATTTATTAGTCAACTTCACAGTGAATTAGCATTTTTAGTTAGAGTGAGTATCTTTAATATTGCCATCAATAAAAACCCAGGGTTTAAAGGTCAAAATTTCCCTAAATTATAGTTTGCCGTTAAACCCTGAATAGACAGAAATTTGCCTGAAGTATTCAATCTACTTCAGCAGAAATTATCTATAGCAATATGATTTGAGTTGTGAGATATTGAAAACTTTTAGGGAACAGGGAACAGGGAACAGGGAACAGGGAACAGGGAACAGGGAACAGGGAACAGAGAAGAAGAAAAAAAACGTATCATATGAATATAATAATTGCTATATTCTATACTTTTAAGGAACATCTCAATTCTCACAACTTATTCCTGATTGCTATAGTTCCGAACACCAAGAATTTATCAATCAACTTCACAATTAATTAGGACTTTTAGTTAAAGTGAATATATTTCTATTGCCATCAATAAAAACCCAGGGATAAAAAGTCAAAATTTACAGAAATTATAGTTAGCAGTTACATCCTTAATAGAAAGAAATTTTCCTGAAGTATTAAATCTACTTCAGCAGGAATTATCTAGTTCCGAACACCAAGAATTTATCAATCAACTTAACGGTTAATTAGGATTTTTATTCGCAAGCTACTTTAGCGATCGCTTATGCAATAATCCTATATCAATTCCCATACATTAATACTTAACTTAGATAACACTTCAGTTATTAAGTAATTAAAAAGAGCAGAATAAATTTATTTGCTAATTTTAGCCAAGTTAATGTTAATTATTCTGATGTTTGCTTCTCCCCCACTCCCCTACTCCCCCACTCCCCTACTAATGAAAATATAGACCTAAATTTTGCCAACATTTCTATTATGATAAATATGTAAGTTTACAAAACTTTATAAAATGAACCCCGTTATAGCAACACCACCAAATCAACTAGACCTGCATACTTGGACTTGGAAAAACCACCAAATCCAATATACAGTCATGGGAACTGGACAACCCCTAGTATTAATTCATGGTTTTGGTGCATCCATAGGTCATTGGCGTAACAATATCCCTACCCTCGCCGCTGGAGGCCATCAAGTATTTGCCCTCGACTTACTAGGATTTGGTGCATCTTCTAAGCCACCCATAGATTACTCATTAGAACTTTGGCAAGAACTACTATACGACTTTTGGAACCAACATATTCAAAAACCCACCGTCTTTATAGGCAACTCCATTGGTGGACTACTTAGCCTAATGATACTAGCAGACTACCCAGAAATTTGTACAGGTGGGATTCTAATTAACTGTGCAGGAGGCTTAAACCATCGACCTCAAGAATTAAATCCTCCCCTAAGATTCATAATGGGAATGTTCAGCAAATTAGTTAATTCCCCAGCTCTAGGACCATTTATTTTCAATCAAGTCCGTAAAAAATATCGTATTCGTGGCACCCTCAAACAAGTTTATCGTAATCAAGAAGCCATTACAGATGAGTTAATCGAACTACTTCATCGTCCTTCCTGCGACCCTGGAGCGCAGAAAGTCTTTGCTTCAATTCTCACTGCACCTGCTGGACCCCATCCCTCAGAATTATTACCAAAAATTCAAGCACCATTGTTAGTAATTTGGGGAGAAAACGATCCTTGGACACCAATTTCTGGTGGGAAAATTTATCAAGACTTATCAGAGAAAGGTGCATCTATCCAATTTGTTCCCATACCCAACACAGGTCATTGTCCCCACGATGAAAGGCCAACAATAGTTAATTCTTTGATTTTAGATTGGTTATCTCAAAGGTGAAGCTCTTGATAGATAGTGCTTTCAAGATTTGTCAAAAAAAATTACTGAAATATAGTGACAAAACTAGCTTAGTAAGTTAGAATGTCTACCGTGTGAGGAGCGAATCAGCAAGAGCATCGAGACGAAACACGGTCAGTCGTCGATGCTCTTTCTCAAAAACTCTATTTACGTTAAGGCACAACTGTTGTGTCAATTACTTTTTAAGTTCATTTTAAGTGGTGTTGAGGATTATTAAAAGGTAGTCATTTTTAATGGCTACCTTTTTAAATTTATTTGATATATCTAGGACTTGCTGATTAACTCTAAAAGCCTTTATTTGTAAATGCTTTAGCCTTTTTTACGAAAAAAAATGCAAGTTTTTCGCTCCAAAAAGCTAAAAATACTCACATTTGCAGCAAACCTAAACAGACAAATATCAGACAATTATTCCTACTGACTGCTCCTGAGTTCTCACTTCTGAGGTCTGACTCCTACAAAAAGACTTTTGCAGTAAACCCTATCTAGTTGTTATTATTAGTTTCTAACTCTGTTGGCATCCAGTCATGAGTAACATATATATGACCTAACTCTTTACCCCCATAACTTCTTTTAGCAAACCGCCAACCAGGTTCAAGAATAATTTTAGTAAATCCGTCAGCTAAACCATAAGTTCTGCCGATCAGTAGTCGTGGTGCATTAGAATCAACACGAGAAATACCCATCAGTCGTATATCCCCCCCACTCATTTGTAAAGAGAGAGCATAATCAAGAGCCATATCAGTACCTGCCATTCGGATAGAATAACCATTACTGTCGGTTGCACGTCCACAAATACCCGTAAAGTCAAAATTTAGTAATAGAGGATCGACCAAGACCGGGCGATCGCCACTTTCACCCCAACATTGTCTAGCATCGGTTTTTTGTTCTAAAATTAGCAACTGTGGCCCAAAAGCACGAGGAACTGCAATTGCAATGTATCTAGACTGCTCGACTTCTTTTTGGTCAAAGAAATTTGCCCTAACTGGTACTGGACGAAGAGAAAAGAAAGTTAATACTCCTAAAGTTGTCAGTGCAGCTATAGACTGCTTAAAAAAAGTTTTCATGCCTCTTGTTTCACCTGATTTTATATAACTTGAGAATTAGATTTTGGGAAATTTTAGGACTTATTTTCGTACTTCTGTTAGAATTTGTCAAATCCCATATAGCCCAATTCTCTGAGTTAGAGAAAATTTTGTATTTTTATTACTTTCTGAGTATTTTAGAGCCAGATATTAAAATTTGCCTCAATGCCAAATTATGATTGATTTAACACAGAAAAAATAAGATTAGTGTATTGAATTTATGATTTTCGGTGGTTAACCATTATCCAATAAGTTAATCATATTTCCTATACATAAAAAAAATACTGCAATTAAATTATGATTGCTTTTGATTACCTATTTGTTTTTTCTATTTTTATAGTAATTTATGACCTGAATACTTCTACTTATAAAAACAATAGTAGCTAGTCCTAAATGGTAATGGTATTGATTGAACTTGGGACAAATTACCTAATGATGTGAGCTATGATTACCTCGCCATATCCAATCGACCAAGAGAGAGGATATATTTCGGTTTCTTTCTTACTTACAGTTTTTTCCACTCCATATCTGGCCTACTCCCCTACTCCCCTACTCCCTCTACCATTAAGATGCACCACTACCAAATAGTATTAGCTATCTCTGCTTGACCACAAACACAGAGCAATTTGCTTCAGCAACAACCTGACTACTAATAGACCCCTGCAAAATCCGATTGATACCTTTTAATCCCCGACTACCAATTACAATTAAATCTGCATTATAAATATTAGATAAACGAACAATTTCTTCAGTTGGATCGCCGATCACAACCTCTACTTCAGTAGTACAAGGAAGTTTTTCTCGGTAAACTTGGAGTTGCTTTTCAAATTCCCCGACAGAAATATTTTTCCCTTCAGGTTGAGGTTGATCCGCTTCCCGATCCAAATCTGATTTTTCTGTAGCAACCACATGAGATAAAATCACTCTCGTTTTTGATGTTAAGTGAAATTCTGTCAATGCTTGAATTACCAAATCTAGATCTGAGTGTGAATTGCTAAGAGCTACAATAATTGTTTTGAAGGCCATAGACAAGAGTATTAGTAGAGATAAGAAATAGGTAGTCCTGTATAGTAATGGTAAATGAAGTCTCAAATGTTTAGTATGCCGTTACCAAAATAATTATAATGCCCACCAGTATGAATAAATAGATAATTAAGGTTTCTACAAAGAAACCCAGTTAAAGTTTGAATAAATTTAGTAACAACTAATCTGTTCTATAAAAACTTAAACAAAATCTTACAAAGAGACATTTTGACTTTAACTGACCATATCTCTCCGGTACATCACTAGGCAGAATGCTACCATAATCAGCCCCATCTAGGTTAAACAGACTTTCTACCGTAGAAGCTAATAGCCAACTTGTGGGACATGAAGACTTACTTTTAAATCCCCATCTTTGAAAGTATTACAAACTTTATAGCTGTCGAAGGAAAGGGCGCAGACAGGTCAAAAGCTTAAAACTTAGACAACGCAATATTTTTCCTTCTTCCTTCTTCCTGCTTCCTTTTTCCTTGTGCTATACAATTGAAAGTTTTCTATATTATTAGTGGTATGTTCTCCCGCGATCTTAAAGATTCTAACGGGAGTCCTCTTGCATTACTTATAAATTTTTACCATCATTTTCCTGATTAATTGTTTCTTTTTTCACCCATTCTTGTTGCTCTTGCTCCTGAGTTTTTGTCCTAACTCTTACCGAGTTAGCATGAGAGGGCAACCCCTCAGCCGTGGCCAATATATCAATAGTGGTAGCCACCTTATGCAAAGCAGCAGAAGAATATTGAACCAAACTAGAATGCTTCATAAATGTTTCTACTCCCAATGCTGAAGCATAACGAGCAGCACCAGAAGTCGGCAAAGTATGATTTGGCCCTGCCAAATAATCTCCCACAGCTTCTGGAGTAGAATAACCAAGGAAAATAGCACCAGCATGACGAATATTTTCCACTAAAGCCCAAGGATCTGCAACTTCCAACTCCAAGTGTTCTGGAGCAAATAGATTAGAAAGTTCAGCAGCAGCTTTGAGAGACTCAACAACAACAACTAAACCGTAATGGGCGATCGCCTTTTCTGTCATTGTGCGACGTGGATGATCCTGAAGTTGTCGCTCTACCTCTGTTACCACCTGACGTGCTATTGCTGAATCTGTAGTTAACAAGATAGCTGAAGCCAATGAATCATGTTCTGCTTGAGCCAACATATCTGCGGCTAAATGAACTGGGTTAGCTTCAGAATCAGCAATAATCATCACCTCTGAAGGTCCGGCCAGAGAATCAATACCCACCGTACCATAGACAATCTTCTTTGCCAAAGTTACATAGATATTACCCGGCCCAGAGATGACATCCACTTTTGGTATAGTTTTTGTACCATAAGCTAGAGCTGCTATTGCTTGTGCTCCTCCAATCCGATAAATTTCTTGAATGCCTGCCTCCTGGGCAGCTACAAGTACAGCGGGATGAATTTTGTTATCTTGACCAGGTGGTGTTACCATCACAATCTTCGGGACTTTGGCCACTTGAGCTGGTATAGCATTCATCAGAACTGTACTCGGATAAGCAGCTTTACCGCCAGGAACATATAAACCAGCTCGATCTACTGGTGTGTAGCGTTTGCCCAAAACCACCTCATCATCACCGAACTGAACCCAAGATTTAGGAACTCGCTGTCGGTGAAAAGCTTCTATCTGTTTAGCAGCAAAACGAATAGAATTTAATAAGTCCTTATTTACTTGTTGATAGGCCGCATCTAATTCTGAACCAGTTACTTTTAACTCTTCTGGAGTCAAGGTAATATGGTCAAACTCAGAAGTATAGTGTAATAGAGCCTCATCACCTTTTTCTTTAACGGAGCGCAAGATTTCTCGCACCGTTGTTTCTTTATGAATAGCCGTATCATCATGGGTACGTTCTGTGATACGTTTTAATTCAGCTTGTGCCTCAAGCCAGTTAGTAATTATTCGCAGCATGGAGATTAGGAATGCCAACTAATAAAGTTCGTTAGTAGAGGGTACTTTCAGAACTCAGAGAGTTGGAGCAACATTAAAACTATGCAGAATGCTCAACACTTGACAATCAAGAAAGAAAAATTCTTATTGGTCGCCAATTGTCTCTTAGCTTCACCCTGATTTAATTTAGGGATAAAAGTAAAACCATTCTCGTAAGTTTCCGAATCACCCATTACTCTTTGTTATAGCGTGAAGTAACAACACTGGCATATTTAATACTGTACTCAGTTTTCTGCATCATCTGTCAATATCTCCAAAAGCTTAACTTTAGCAGAAGGAATAAGGAAGAAGTGAAGAAGAAAGAAGGAAGAAGAAAGAAGGAAAAATCTGGCGTTATCTGAGTTTTAAGCTTTCGATCTGTCCCCGTCCTTTGCCTCGACTCCTATACCAAACCTTCAATTGCAATATTTTTCAACAAGTATTAGTATTTTCTGATAATTAATGCTATATTTATATATCTGGTACTTTATATTTTTATATATTTTGGCTGCTGGGCTAGCAGTGTAAGTCTGTGGAGTGACCGTAAGGCCGGAAAGAGGTAAAAGCCTTGGAGGTAGGTGCTATGAAGCAGAAACCTAAGTCGTGAGTCTTAGGAATTCCGCAGTGTCTCTTAAGGGAACCGTCGGAATGAGATGAATTTCTACAATGTCTGGATCTTAAAGAAAAGTTAAATTATGGCCAATATTAAGTCTGCTATCAAGCGAATCCAGATTGCTGAACGCAATCGTTTACGCAACAAAAGCTACAAATCAGCAGTGAGAACCCTGATGAAAAAATACTTCACTGCTGTAGAAAACTACGCTGCTAATCCCACAGAGGAATTAAAGCAAGAAGTTAATCTGCGAATGTCAAAAGCTTACAGTAAAATTGATAAAGCTGTAAAATGTGGTGTTTTACACAAAAATAATGGTTCTCGCAAAAAGTCCAGGTTAGTTAGATATTATAAAAGGCATCTAAAGATCGACAGTAAACAGCAAGAGTCTTCAGAAACTAATGATTCTGTAGCTTCTTAAAAAAGATTGGATTACTTAGTCTTATTGCGGAGCTAGGTGCGTAGTTTTTCGCTCTGCAAAAAGGGCGGCGGGGCATCCCGTCCTTAGAGCTTCATGGAGTCCGATGCAATGGCAGGACTGCGAAGTGAGAAGCCCACACTATACCGAATGGTTAGTGTGGGAGTATGTCACAAGTCGGTATAGTTGCTAGAATTAGTAAGAACTTAAATTAATTACCCGACTTCATTTTTTCTTCAATAGCTGTCTTGAGTAAAAAAAGTTTAAAATAGTTAAAGCGATCCATTAACAATTTTGTATATTTTTGTGGCCAATATACCTATATCAACTGACAATATAGCACTACAAACTGACTAAGAGAATATTTATAATGTCAAGCCTCCTGATTGCAGAAGGTACTGATAAATGATAACTGGAAGACCTGGAGAGCCACAAATGCAGCTAATTGATACTCACGTTCATATTAACTTTGACGTATTCAATTCTGACCTGGAAGACATACGCCAACGTTGGCAAAAAGCAGGAGTTGTCCACCTGGTTCACTCTTGTGTTGAACCACAGGAATTCAATGCTATTAAATCAATAGCAGATCGTTTTCCAGAACTGTCTTATGCAGTTGGCCTACACCCTTTAGATGCTCATAAGTGGACATCTACGACGGCTACTCAAATTGAAGAGTTAGCTGCATCCGATCCTCAGGTAGTGGCCATCGGTGAAACAGGGTTAGATTTTTACAAAGCAGATAATAAAGAACAACAAGAATTTGTTTTTAGACAACAGTTAACCATCGCCAAAAAACTCAACAAACCGTTAATTATCCATTGTCGTGACGCTGCTCACTCAATGGCCGAGATTATTGATGATTTCCAAAAAAATCAAGGACTTGTCAAAGGAGTAATGCATTGTTGGGGAGGTAATCCAGAAGAAACTAAGATATTTATAGACTTAGGATTTTATATTAGCTTTAGTGGAACTGTCACCTTTAAAAAGGCTACCCAAATTCAAGAATCAGCTAAAATAGTAGATGATGATCGACTGTTAGTAGAAACGGATTGTCCATTCCTAGCACCAGTTCCAAAGCGGGGCAAACGAAACGAACCTGCTTATGTTAAATACGTTGCTGAAAAAGTAGCTGAACTTAGAGGTGTGACGCTAGAAAGTTTAGCATTACAAACTAGCGAAAATGCTTGTAGGCTATTTGGATTATCTATTGACACCAAAAATACCTAAAGGCTATTATATTTAGATTTCATCATTAAAAGTCAAACAAGTAAATTAATAGTTCGCTCTTTAATGGCCTAACATAATGCTGAGAGTAAGTTTGAGATTGACTACTCCCCGGATTCAACTCACGGGGATTCTAAGTAGATACTAAGCAACAGGATAAATCCTTGTTGCTTCGTCTATTCTTAGCTGACCAAAGATATATTCTTTGGGGACAAGTCAAAGTGCCCCTACACAGTCTGCTTAGGCCAATGCCTAACATTCTGCTTACTTTTTATTGCTCAAACTAGCACAGGACAACTAAAGTTGTCTAGTCTCAACGACAGAAATAGCGTATATTGAGTTGGGAGACGGCCGGAATCAAAAAACTTATTAGAGTATAATTGTCTGGCAACTGCACCAAATAATTATGATATCTTCAATAAAATTATCGTTTAACTTGCTTTTCTTGAAAAATTAATATGTATTTTTTATTAGATTACTAATTACGAAAAACTAACTTTTTGTATTAGGCTTTATGCTTTAAATGTACAACTATACTTATACTACTTAGGCGAAACTTCATCATCCTAACCAAATTATAAAAATGATATTATCTACAGCTTTTTTGTTTGATTCAAAAATAGTAGTTAGTGAGTAAAATTAACAGAAAAAAATTAAAATAACACTCAATAAAAATCATGAAATTTACTTATAAAAAAAATAACTTGGCACAGAAGCTTTGCTTTACTCATGTATATAAACTGTCAAAATATTACACTAACTAATTTACAAGTGTATTACATATTCAAGTTTGAAATAAAATTTGTGGGAAATAAAATAACCCATAAAAAACTATAAATCAACAACCAGGATACTCAAGAATGATTCATCAAAAATTAAATATCAACACCCAAAGCAACCTACCAATTTTCAATATGCCCGATCTGATTGAAATTCAGAGGGCAAGCTTTCGATGGTTTCTAGAGTATGGCCTAATAGAAGAACTAGAAAGCTATTCTCCTATTACAGATTATACAGGAAAACTAGAACTTCACTTTATTGCCAAAAACTACAAACTAAAGCAACCAAAATACGTTGTAGAAGAAGCCAAACGTAGAGACAGCACCTACGCAGTGCAAATGTATGTTCCCACCCGCTTAATCAACAAAGAAACTGGAGAAATTAAAGAACAAGAAGTATTTATTGGCGATCTCCCCCTCATGACAGACAGAGGCACATTTATCATCAATGGAGCTGAAAGGGTAATCGTTAATCAGATAGTTCGTTCCCCAGGAGTTTATTACAAATCTGAGACAGATAAAAGTGGACGACGCACATATAATGCCAGTTTAATTCCTAACCGAGGTGCATGGCTGAAGTTTGAAACAGATAAGAATGACTTAGTTTGGGTCAGAATAGATAAAACCCGCAAACTTTCAGCTCAAGTATTACTAAAAGCTTTAGGATTAGGGGACAGTGAAATTTTTGACTCTTTGAGACATCCTGATTATTTCCAAAAAACAATCGAAAAAGAAGGACAATTTGGAGAAGAAGAGGCACTATTAGAACTGTATCGGAAATTACGCCCTGGAGAACCACCAACTATTGCGGGTGGGGAACAACTACTCCACAGTCGATTCTTTGACCAAAAAAGGTATGACTTAGGAAAAGTAGGAAGATATAAGCTCAATAAAAAGCTCAGGTTAAACTTACCAGACACAGTACGAGTATTAACCAAAGAAGACATATTAGCCGTAGTTGACTATCTAATTAATTTAGAATATGACATTGGTCAAACAGATGATATTGACCATTTAGGAAACCGACGGGTGAGAAGTGTAGGAGAACTCCTACAAAACCAAGTAAGAGTAGGTTTAAACCGTTTAGAGCGAATTATCCGAGAGCGGATGACCGTATCTGAGGCGGACTCATTAACACCAGCATCACTGGTTAACCCGAAACCATTGGTAGCAGCTATCAAAGAATTCTTCGGCTCCTCTCAGTTGTCCCAATTTATGGACCAAACAAACCCATTGGCAGAGCTGACTCACAAACGACGAATATCAGCTTTAGGACCAGGAGGACTAACTAGAGAAAGAGCTGGATTTGCTGTACGAGATATCCATCCTTCCCATTATGGGCGAATTTGTCCGATTGAGACACCAGAAGGTCCAAATGCTGGCTTAATTGGTTCCTTAGCAAATCATGCTAAAGTCAATAGCTACGGATTCATCGAAACACCATATTATCCTGTAGAAAATGGTCGAGTGCTGCGCGAGGGCAAGCCAATATACATGACAGCAGACGCAGAAGATGATTCCCGGGTAGCACCAGGGGACATTATGACCGATGCAGAAGGTAATATTTTAGGGGAAGTTGTACCAGTACGTTATCGACAAGACTTTACTACTACCAGTCCCCAACAAGTAGACTATGTAGCAGTCTCTCCGGTGCAAGTAGTTTCAGTTGCTACATCATTAATTCCATTTTTGGAACATGATGATGCTAACCGGGCATTGATGGGTTCCAATATGCAACGACAAGCAGTTCCATTGTTGCGTCCAGAAAGACCCCTAGTTGGAACAGGTTTAGAAGCTCAAGCTGCTAGGGACTCTGGTATGGTAGTTATTACCCGCACAGATGGAGAAGTTAGCTTTATAGACTCAACTAAAATATCTGTGGTCGATCCACAAGGTAATGAAATAGATTACCCATTGTGTAAATATCAAAGGTCTAACCAAGATACTTGCTTAAATCAAAGACCTTTGGTGTATGAGGGAGACCAAGTAGTAGCTGGTCAAGTATTAGCTGATGGTTCCTCCACTGAAGGTGCTGAGTTGGCTTTAGGGCAGAATATTTTGGTGGCTTATATGCCTTGGGAAGGTTATAACTACGAAGATGCAATTTTGATTAGCCAACGTTTAGTATATGACGATGTTTATACATCTATTCACATTGAAAAATTTGAGATTGAGGCCCGACAGACAAAATTAGGACCTGAAGAAATTACCAGGGAAATTCCTAATGTAGGGGAAGATGGTCTGCGGAACTTAGATGAACAAGGAATAATTCGAGTTGGTGCTTGGGTAGAATCTGGAGATATTCTTGTAGGTAAAGTGACACCCAAGGGAGAGTCTGACCAACCACCTGAAGAAAAGTTGTTGCGGGCAATTTTTGGAGAAAAAGCACGGGATGTACGGGATAATTCTCTCCGAGTACCGAATGGTGAAAAAGGTCGCATTGTTGATGTGCGAGTATTTACGAGGGAAAAAGGAGATGAATTGCCTCCTGGAGCAAATATGGTGGTCAGGGTTTATGTGGCTCAAAAGCGGAAGATTCAGGTAGGAGATAAAGTAGCAGGACGACATGGAAATAAGGGTATTGTTTCACGGATTTTACCTATTGAAGATATGCCTTATTTGCCCGATGGTACTCCATTAGATGTAGTGTTAAATCCTTTGGGTGTACCTTCGAGGATGAATGTGGGGCAGATTTTTGAGTGCTTGCTAGGATGGGCAGGTGAGGTTTTGAATGTGCGATTTAAGTGTGTACCTTTTGATGAGATGCACGGTCGTGAAAAATCAAGGGAAACGGTACATCGAATGTTGGAATTGGCCAGGGAACGTTCTGGTAAAGATTGGGTATTTAATGAAAATTATGCCGGGAAAATTCCTGTTTATGATGGACGCACTGGAGAAAAGTTTGACCGTCCAGTGACTGTGGGAATTGCTTATATGTTGAAACTGGTTCACTTAGTTGATGATAAGATTCATGCTCGTTCCACAGGGCCTTATTCTCTGGTGACTCAGCAGCCTTTGGGTGGTAAGGCACAACAAGGTGGCCAGCGTTTTGGAGAAATGGAAGTATGGGCATTAGAAGCTTTTGGTGCTGCTTATACTTTGCAAGAATTATTGACTGTGAAATCCGATGATATGCAGGGTCGGAATGAGGCGTTGAATGCAATTGTTAAAGGAAAAGCAATTCCACGACCTGGTACTCCTGAATCTTTCAAGGTATTAATGCGAGAGTTACAGTCTCTATGTTTAGATATTGCAGCTCACAAGGTAGAAACTATGGATGATGGTACGACTCAGGATGTGGAAGTTGATTTGATGGCAGATATACCAGGAAAGCGAGCGCCTTCTCGTCCAGTATATGAGTCATTGTCTCAAGAGGAAAACCCGCAGTAAGTAAATTAGGTAGTAGGTTTTAGGTGGTAGGTGGTGGGTTAATTAGATGATATTTCTTCTCATAACCTGACACCTACTGCAATTTACGGCATTACTGAGGGGCAGGGTGAATATAAGTGGGGTGGACATCCTGCCTGGGGTGAAAATATAAGGAACGGGCAAGATGCCCCCAAACACAAAACTATTAAAATCATCCCGCATTTATGCAACGCCCAATTTACTAACTAACTTGTAAAAATTATACTGCCAAAAATGGGGTAAATACAGAAAGCGAAAACTTCTCTAAAGTTAATCAAACTTCCTCATAACTATAGCTATAAAACTAAAGTGAGTAAGTTTTTCAGTTGTCTATCCATTGAGTCGTTATTACCTACAATTAAGGTATGAAGCTAGTTGAACGTCATGTTATCACCAAATCACATTATTTGTGGTCAGCTTGTGACCAGAAGGCTTTTTTGTCAAAAAA